>JARICB010000116.1 GCA_029264225.1 Nocardioides sp.
GAACAGGTGCGCGACGAGCCCGACGGCATCCGCCGCTAGACCCACATCGGCACCGGCAACTACAACCCGAAGACCGCCAGGCTCTACGAGGACCTCGGTCTGTTGACCACCGACGCCGCCGTCGGCGAGGACGTCGCCCACCTGTTCAACAACTTGTCCGGCATCAGCCGCAACACGACGTACGACGGTCTGCTCGTCGCGCCCGACAGCGTCCGCGACGGCCTGATCGACCAGATCCACGCCGAGATCTCCCACCATCAGGCCGGACGGCGCGCCGGCATCCGGATCAAGGCCAACTCCATCGTCGACGAGGCAACCATCGACGCGCTCTACCTGGCCTCCCAGGCCGGGGTGCCTGTCGACCTACTGATCCGCGGCATCTGCTCGTTGCGCCCGGGGGTGCCCGGGCTCTCCGAGACCATCCGGGTCCGCTCGATCCTCGGACGGTTCCTCGAGCACAGCCGGGTGTTCTGGTTCTTCAACGACGACGACCCGGTGGCCTGGATCGGTTCGGCCGACCTGATGCATCGCAACCTCGACCGGCGCGTCGAGGTGCTGGTGCGGCTGCCGGAAGGTCCCAACGTCGACAAGGTCAGCGCCCTGCTCGACATGGCGTTCAGCCCCGAGATCAGCGCCTGGGAGCTCGACAGCGACGGCGCGTGGACCCGCAACAGGGGTGAGATAGATCTCCACGAAAAGCTGATCGAGTCGCAGCGGCGGCGCCGGTAGGCAGTCGGCCGCGGTCCCGTAGGGATCGCGGGTTTGCTGCATGAGGCGTACCACCCCCTAGCATGTGGACCGTTCACATCCCCCGCCATCGGAGTTATCCGTGCGATTGAAGTTTCGGCCTGTCGACGCCACCTTCTACGAACTCTTCAGTGAAGCTGCCACCCACCTGGTCAAGGGCGCAGATCTCCTTGCCCAGATGCTTGGTGAGGGCAACGATCGCGAGGCCATCGCGCGCCAGATGCGCGACGCCGAGCATGAAGCGGACGAGACCACCCACGCCATCATTCGGCGCGTCAACAGCACCTTTGTCACGCCGTTCGACCGCGAGGACATCTATGCGCTGGCCTCCGGCCTCGACGACGTGATGGACATGATGGACGAGGCGGTGGACCTGGTGCTGCTCTATCGCGTCACCAACCTGCCGGCCGAGACCTCCGAGCAGGTCGAGGTGCTCCAGCGGTGTGCCGAGCTCACCGCAGCGGCGATGCCGAGCCTGGCAACGATGGCCTCCCTCGACGAGTACTGGATCGAGATCAATCGCCTGGAGAACACCGGCGACAAGTCCTACCGTCGCATCCTGGCAAGTCTCTTCGACGGCGAACTCGAGGCCCTCGAGGTGCTCAAGCTCAAGGACATCGTCGAGTCTCTCGAGGGGGCGATCGACGCCTTCGAGCGGGTCGCCAACATCGTGGAGCAGATCGCGGTCAAGGAGTCCTGACCGGTGGACATCGCGATTGTCATCGCGGTAGTCGTCGTTGCGCTCGCCTTCGACTACACGAACGGTTTCCATGACGCGGCCAATGCCATCGCCACGTCAGTCTCCACCCGGGCACTGACCCCCCGGGCCGCGCTGGTGCTCGCCGCGATCATGAACTTCGTCGGCGCCCTGCTCGGCCAACAGGTCGCACACACGGTCAGCGAGACGATCGATCCGGGGACCGGCAACGCCGGGCTGGTGATCGTCATGGCGGGCTTGCTCGGTGCGATCACCTGGAACCTGATTACCTGGTACTTCGGACTACCTTCATCCTCCTCCCACGCCCTTATCGGTGGCCTGGTCGGTGCCGCGATCGCGGCCGGTGCCCTCGTGCACTGGAGCACGATCATCGACAAGGTGGTGATCCCGATGGTGGTCTCGCCGCTGTTCGGCTTCGCCGCCGCCTTCGCGGTGATGCTCTCGATCATGTGGCTGTTCCGCCGCGCCAACCCGCACAAGGTGCAGCGTGGCTTCCGCAACATGCAGATGTTCTCGGCCGCCGCCCTCGCGTTGGGTCACGGTCTGCAGGACGCCCAGAAGACGATGGGGGTGATCTTCCTGGCCCTGGTCGCCAGTGGACACGCCAACCCCGGCGATCCGCTGCCGCTGTGGGTCGTCCTGGCTGCCGCGTCTGCGATCTCGGCGGGCACCTATGCCGGTGGCTGGCGCATCATGCGCACCCTGGGTCGCAAGATCATCCACCTCGACCCGGCGCGCGGCTTCTCTGCCGAGATGGTGGGCGCCTCCGTGCTCTACGGAACCGCGTTCCTCTTCCACGCCCCCATCTCCACGACCCACGTCATCACCTCTGCGGTGATGGGTGCCGGTGCGACCAAGCGCTTCTCCGCCGTCCGCTGGGGCATGGCTCGCACCATCGCCACCGCCTGGGTGCTCACCTTCCCCGCCGCCGGCCTGGCCGCCGTGATCTGGTTCGGTGTGCTGCACTTCCTCATCCCGGTCTGAGCCTCCCCGGCTCCCCTCCCCGGCCTCGATCCCCCGGGGTTTCGTGGGCGGGTTTTTTGGGATAGTCCGTGACGTTTGACAGGTGAAATTGAGGTTTTGACCTGTCAAACGTCACGGACTACCTGAATTTGGGTCTCGAGGGTCCGTGCTGGCATGAGCGGGTCGGGGTCCTCAGGCCGCGGGGCGGCGATGGCGAAGCAGTCGTTCACGGTCGTACGCCGACAGCGCACGGCGGACAGCCACGGTGGAGGTGTCGCGCCACCAGGTCGGGGGCTGGATGGTCCACCCGCGCGACCGCGGGTCGATGCGCAACGCCCGGGCGTAGGCCTGCCGCATCCGCCAGACGGTGCGGTCGTGATCGGGCAGGTCACCGCTCATGAAGGTGACGCCCTCGAGACCGACCCGCTTCATGAGTTCGTCCCGGTCACGGTCCTTGACCCGAATCGCCCCCGCTAGGTGGAGGGAACCGTTGTACTCCAACACCGTCCCGGACCTCGGCTCCAGCAGGTCGGGCGTCAACAGGTGGTGTCCATCCCGGTCGAAGATCGCTACGTTGCACAAGAGCGTAGGTAGCCGGGCGTCCACCTCCCACCTGAGTCGGGTTTCCACTTCTTGCGGCGACCACGCATTCTCGGCCGCGAGACCGACCGCGTTACGCGCCTGCGGGATCCCGGTCGACCCGTTGTGGGCCGCGGCGTAGATCGCCACCTCGTTGATCGACACCAGGTCGTTGAACGCCGCCATGTCGAGCACCTTCACGGCCGCTCGGAGGTGTGCGGCGTACCGCATCTCGAAGAGGACCGCGCGCACCATCGTGGTCACTGGCAGTCCGTCCACGACAGTCAGATCGGCGGGCGCCATGCGCTCGGCCGAAATTCGGTAGCCCGGCTGGGGCCGGATGTCGGCGCAGTTCGTCGCCAGCCACACGTCTCTCAGCGTGCCGTCCGCCCAGTCGCCGGTGAACCAGGTGCCGCCGGCCCAGCTCAGCGCCGCCCAGCCGGTGACGCCGCCGTACGCCGGCAAGGCCGCGCCGGCTTCCAAGATCCGCTGCGCGAGCAGGCTCGCGTCAACCGACGACGGCACGTAGAGACCGCGGCTCGTACGG
>JARICB010000173.1 GCA_029264225.1 Nocardioides sp.
GGACTCGGGCCGGTACGACGGGGACTACGGCGCCGGCGTACCGACCTCGTCCTCGATCAGGTCCGGCAGCAAGACGTTGAAGCGCCGCACCTGGGCGCTGACCACGACATCCTCCGACTGCGCGGCACCATCTGCAGGGTCCAACGCGGTCAGGACGTAGCGACCGATGGGCGGCAGACCGAGTTCGTAGTGGCCCCCCTCGTCGGTGCGGGTCGCGCCGACGGACTCCCCGGAGGAGTCGGTCAGCACCACCAGGGCCTCCTCGACTGGCCAGCCGCCGCGCGAGACGACACCTGCGACGGTGAGCCGCTGGTTCATCTCCAACATCGCCACCGTGGCCGGGTCGAGTTCGCGCAGCTCGGAGCGCGCGGCCCAACCCTCGGCGCCGTACACCACGAGGTACTCCCCCGCGCCGGGCACTACGACCGACCAGCAACCCTCGTTGTCGGTACGCGCCCAGTCGGCCTGCTGGCCGGTGCGCTCCAGCACGGAAACGACCGCCAGCCGCGCTGGTCTGCCATTGGGCTTGGTGACCCGGCCACGGATGACGACCTCCGTACCGGCCTCGGCACGGCGTACGGAATCAGGACGGACCGAAGCAGCGGGCACTCCGGTGCGGGACGTCGGTGGGTGCGCCAGGGCGGGAGAGGTACGGGCCGGGATGTAGAACGCGACAGCGGCACCGAGGAACGCCGCACCAGCCGCCAGCCAGCTCGTCGCGTGGACGGATGCCTCGGAGGGGAACGCGCCGCTGGCAATCGTGCCGGCGGCGAGTACGGCGGCAACGGTGGCCGAGCAGGTGGAGGTACCGATGGAACGCACGACGGTGTTGAGCCCGTTGGCGGCGGCGGTCTCCGTGATCGGCACCGACTGCATGATCAGCACCGGCATAGAGGCGAAGCTGACCGCGATACCGAGAGCCACGACCATGACGCCGAACATCAGCTCGATGATGGAGCCGTCGAGCAGCACCCGCAAGACATATCCGAAGCCGGTCACCGACAGACCGATCAGCAGCGTCGTGCGTGCTCCGAACCGTCGGGTGATGGCCGCCGAGACGGGCGCCATCAGGACCATCAGGATGCCGCCGGGCAGCATCGCCAATCCGGCGTCGGTGACCGAGAGCCCGAACCCGATGCCGCTCGAGACTGGGAACTGGAGCTGCTGGATCGCCACCAGCATGTTGGCGAACATCGCGAAGCCGGCGAGCAGCGAGGCGATGTTGGTCAGCAGTACCGGTCGGCGGGCCGAGGTGCGCAGGTCAACGAGTGGCTGACCGGTGCGCAGTTCCCACGGCACCCAGAGCCCGAAGACGAGTATGGAGACCAGGAAGGAGAGCAACGTCCACTGCGACAGCCAGCCCCACTGCCCGCCCTTGGAGATCGCCAGGAGCAGCGCCGTCAGCGCGATCGACATCAAGATCGCGCCGAGCCAGTCGAAACTGCCGGGCGCTCGCACGCTCGACTCCGGCACCACGGCGAGGACCAGGACCAACATCACCACGGCCATCACGACGCTGCCCCAGAACACCGCCTGCCAGCCGAACGCCGCATAGATCACCCCCGACAGCGGCAGCCCGACCGCGCCGCCGATGCCGAGGGTGGCGCTCATCAGGGCGACGGCGCCACCGATCTTGTCCGCGGGCAGCGCGTCGCGCATCGTCGAGATGCCGATCGGGATCAGCGCCGGCGCGAAGCCCTGCAACGCCCGGGCCACGATCAGCAGCATGAGTGAGTCGGCGACGGCGCCGAGGACGGAGCCGATCAGCAGGACGACGAGGGAGATCACGATCATCCGTCGCTTGCCGTACATGTCGGCCAAGCGCGTCAGGATCGGCGTCGCCACCGCGCTGGTGAGGAGCGTCACCGTCACCAGCCAGGAGGCGTTGTCGATGCTGGTGTCCAGCAACTTGGGGAAGTCGGGCAGCAGCGGCACCACCAACGTCTGCATGAGCGAGACCGCGGTGCCGCACAGGGCCAGTACCAGCACGATGGCTGCGGTCCGCGGGGGCTTCGCGGGCGCCACCACGGCGGGGGATTCAACCTCGGAAATTGTCATTGGGGGTACCCACGCTCGCCTGCCACCGAGCGATCCTACCGGCGATCCGGAGCGACGGGAGGCCGGGTCTCACCCAGTCAGGCGACCAGTGCCGTCGCTTCCCTCACCCGCTCAGGACGACCGACGCACGTTGGAGGCGATCGTTGGCGCAGACGGCAACGCCCATGAACGCGATGCCGATGATGACCGTCTGAACCGTCTGCAGGCCGGGTGTGACGAGGTTGAACGGCAGCAGCACGGCGTGCAGGAAGAACAGCGCCGGCACCCACCGCGGAACGGTGCGCGCACGAAGCAGGGCCACCGCGAACAGCACCTCCCCGAGGTAGAAGCAGCCAAGGAACATCGCTGCGAAGACGAGGAGTCCATTGTCCTGGGCGAGCAGAGCCACCTCGTGCGGCCCCAGCACGTCGGCCTTGGACAACGCCCGGAAGAAGATCAGCAGGGCGCCGTACGCCGCCATCCCCATGGTCGCGACCCCGAACACTGCGGTCCCGACCATCCCCGTTCGACGGCCTTGCTGCGGGAGTAAGTAGAGGAACGTAGGCAGTCCGAGGTTCAGCCCGACCGCACAGAGCAGGTAGGCCACGGAGGCCATGATCCAGCGGCCGTCCTGAAGCTGCGCGTTCTGTAGCAGCGAGTAGCCATCCGGACTCGACGGCAGGCTCAACGAGCCGAGAACCAGTGCGACCGCACCGCTTGCCAGCGCCGCGCCGCTGTAAGGCACCCAACTCGTCGTTGCCATCTCCAGAACGTACGTCCACGGTGGCGGCGCCGTGGGCAAAGCCACGCACTTGACCAAAGTTGGACCACCTCGGGCTCCTGTGCGTACCGTCGCAGGCATGACCGCCGCCCGCATCATGCCGACCGAGGAGTCCGTCGAGCTGCTCAAGCTCGTCCGTGAAATGGCTGCGCGGGAGCTGGCCCCCCGCTCGGCCGAGGCCGAAGCCACCGAGACGTTTCCACGCGAGGTGTTCCGACTCCTCGGTGACGCCGGACTGCTGGGGCTGCCCTATCCGGAGGAGTTCGGCGGCGGCGGCCAGCCCTATGAGGTCTACCTGCAGGTGCTCGAGGAACTCGGCGCCGTCTGGTCCTCGGTCGGCGTCGGCGTCTCGGTACACGCACTGTCATGCTTCGGCCTCGCCTCCTTCGGTACGCCGGAGCAACGCAGCGAGTGGTTGCCGGAGATGCTCGGCGGCACCCTGCTCGGGGCCTACTGCCTCTCCGAGGCACACGCCGGATCCGACCCCGCAGCAATGAAGACGACCGCGCGCCGCGACGGTGATCACTACGTCCTCAACGGCGCGAAGGCATGGACCACGCACGGGGGCCACGCTGACTTCTACAAGGTGATGGCCCGAACCTCCGATGACCGATTCGGCATCTCCTGCTTCTTGGTTCCCGCCTCGACTCCCGGGCTCACCGCCGACCCGCCGGAGCGAAAGATGGGGCTGACCGGCTCGGCGACGGCGACGATGCGTTTCGACGACGTACGCATCCCACTCAACCGTCGCCTCGGCGCCGAGGGCGAGGGGCTGCGCATCGCCTTGGCCGGTCTGGACTCGGGTCGGCTCGGGATCGCCGCCGTTGCCACCGGGCTGGCGCAGGGGGCGCTCGATGCAGCCGTCTCCTACGCCCGCGAGCGGGAGACCTTCGGCAAGGCGATCATCGATCACCAGGGGCTGGCGTTCCTGCTCGCCGACATGGAGGCAGCCATCGTCTCCGCCCGGGCGACGACGCTCCATGCCGCGCGGCTGCGAGATGCCGGGCACCCGTTCACCCGTGAGGCCTCGATCGCCAAGATGGTGGCCACCGACAACGCGATGAAGGTGACCACCGACGCCGTACAGGTGCTCGGCGGCTTCGGGTACACCCGCGATTTCCCCCTCGAGCGCTACATGCGGGAGGCGAAGGTCATGCAGATCTTCGAGGGGACCAACCAGATTCAGCGCATGGTGATCTCCCGGTCGCTGGCCAAGGGTGACGCCGGGGGGATCGCTTAGGCGGTGGAGATTCACCGGCTGGCCGGTGAATTCCTAGGTGGGACCCCGAAGCATTGGTCACAAACCTAGGAAACTGATCTCGAAGTTCGGGTTATCCACAGTCAGACATTCGCGGGATTGAACGTGGCGCCGTACGGCAAGGCTCTTCCCATGATGGAAACGCCACAGCTCGTCGACCTCAGCACATTGGTCCAGCCGCGTCGTGCCCTGCTCGACGCGGGGTACGACGACAACCACATCGCTAGGCTGGTGCGAGCCAAGATCCTCCACCGTATCCGAGCCGGCGCCTACGTCGACCACGTCGTCTGGCACTCGTTATCCCCAGCCGATCAACACCGACTACGCGCGCGAGCCATCCTCCTGGTCGCACATCCGGCCACCGTGCTGACGCACGTGTCATCCATCATTGAACTCGGTGGAACCGTGTGGAACATCCCACTGAGCCACGTTCACACCACCCGCCTCGACGGCAAGGCGGGGCGCAGGCAGCGCGATTGGATCCAGCACCGCGGCTCACTGGACGAGGACTCAGTGATCCAGGTGGGTGATGTCTCGATCAGCGCGCCCCCGCGAGCCGCCGTCGAAGTCACCACGATCAGTTCGCTCGAACCGGCGCTGGTGACCGTCAACGACCTGCTTCACCGCGACGTGATGAGCGAGGCATCATTCGCGGCGGCCGCCCACCGGTACCGCTACTGGCCAAGCAGCCTGGTGAGCGATCTCGTCGTCCGCTTGTGCAACCGTCACGTCGAATCCGTCGGCGAGACACGATTCGACTTCTTCTGCTGGGCCCAGCACCTGCCGAGAGCTGTTCCCCAATTCAAGATCCTGGACGAGTCCGGAAGGACCTTCGCGCGCGTTGACTTTGCCTGGCCCGAGTTCGGGGTCTTCGTGGAGTTCGACGGCCGAGCCAAGTACACGCTGCACCGCAGACCCGGCGAGAGCCTGGATGAGTTCCTCTACCGGGAGAAGCGTCGCGAGGAGCGGATCTCGCTTCTTACGGGGTGGGTGTGCATCAGGATCACGTGGGCCGATCTCAACGACCCGGTGCGACTGGCGGCTCGGATCCGCGCGATCCTGCAGTCGCGTGCGGCGTACCGCCCCTGAGGTTTGCGCCCCGATTCCTAGGTTAGAGGGCAATCCTTTGGGCTCTAACCTAGGAATTCACCGGCCAACCGGTGAATCTCGCGGCCCCGCCGGCCAGCCCGACTCAGACGTCGGTAACGCGAACGCCGGCGTGGGCCTTGTAGCGCCGGTTGACGGAGATCAGGTTGGCGGTGAGGGCCTCGACCTGGTGGGCGTTGCGCAGACGCCCGCCGAAGATGCCGCGGACTCCGGGGATGGCATCGGCGAGAGCGGCGACCAGGTCGGTGGCCTCGCGTACGTCGCCCAGTACGAAGACGTCGGTGTCGACCGTCGCCACGTCGGGGTCGTCGAGCAGGACCGCGCTGACGTTGTGGAAGGCGCCGACGACGGTGGCCTCGGGCAGTACGGCCTGGGCCTGCTGGGCGGCTGAGCCCTCTTCGACGGGGAGGGCGTAGGCGCCCTGCTTGTCGAAGCCGAGCGGATTGACGCAGTCGACGACGACCTTGCCGGCCAGGGTGGAGGCCAACGACTCGAGCAGTTCCTTGTGGCCGTCCCACGGTACGGCGACCACAACGACGTCGGCCTGCTCGGCGGCTTCGGCGTTGGTGGCGCCGGAGACGGTGCCCCCAGTGGCCGCGGCCAGTTCGGCGGCGGCCTCAGCGGCTCGGGAGGCGTCACGGCTGCCGAGTACGACGGGGATGCCGGCTGTGGCCCAGCGGCGGGCGAGGCCACGGCCCTGGGGGCCGGTTCCGCCGAGAACGGCGACGATGGTGTCTGCGGGGAAGGTCATGACGCGACCTTAACGACTCTCGTTCCACCCCCAGGTGGGTTGTCTCACTAGGTGCGGCGAGCAACGGTGGAGAGATGACAAAACGCATCGCATTCCTGACCGCAGCCGAGGGCGTCGAGGCCGTCGAGCTGACCGACCCGTGGGACGCCGTGACCGGCGCCGGCCATACCGCGGAACTGCTCTCGCCGGAGGCCGGCGAGGTCCAGTTGTTCAACCACCTCGACCGCGCCGAGACCCGCACCGTCGACGGCACGGTGGGCGACGCCCAGGTCGCCGACTACGACGCCTTGGTGCTGCCCGGCGGCGTCGCGAACCCCGACGCGCTGCGCACCGACGCAGCCGCGGTGGCCTTCGTCAAGGCGTTCGTCGAGTCCGGGAAGCCGGTCGCCGCCATCTGTCACGCCCCCTGGACGTTGATCGAGGCCGGCGTGGTCGACGGCAGGCGGATCACCTCCTGGCCGAGCCTGGCCACCGACCTGCGCAACGCGGGCGCCGAGTGGGTCGACGACGAGGTGGTCACGGACGCCAACCTGATCACCTCGCGCAACCCCGACGACCTGCCCGCCTTCAGCAAGGCGCTGCTCGACGCCCTCAGCTGATCAGCCAGCGACCCAGCAACGTCCCGTCCTGCTCGAGGAGTACGACGGGGCGCACGGCGACGTCGAGGTCGACGCCCGCCACGATCCGCAGGTGTGACCCACCGCTGAGTCGCGGCACCACGGTGTGGCACAGCTCGTCGACCACCCCGGCGGCGAGCATCGACCCGAAGAGACCCGGCCCGCCTTCGCAGAGTTGGTCCACCCACCCGCGCTCGGCCAGCATCGACTTGAGCAGCACCAGGTCGATCTCCGACTTACCCAGGGTGAGCACGTGCTCGGCACCGAGCAACGAGCGGGTCGCCTCGAGCAAGGGGGCATCAGAGACCGTCGCCATGAGGACGCGACCGGCGGGCGCCGTACGCAACGTCGGGGGCACCTCACCCGATCGGCTCACCACCACCAGCGGCAGGTCGGGCACGTTGTAGCCCTCGCTCCGCAACGTCCCGGCGCCCACGATCAGACAGTGCGCCCGCCGCCGCAGCGTGTCGAAGACCCGCTTGTCGGCGGCATTGTTGATGCTCTTGCTGAGCCCGTCGCTGCCCTGCGCGGCACCGTCGACGGTGCTGACGAAGTTCACCCGCAGCCACGGTTGACCGCGCGGCGCGTAGAGCTGCGCCAACGCGTCGTCATCGAGGTCGGCAAGTGCCTGAAGACTCAGTTCGTGGCTCACCTGCCTAATCTTGCACCCGTGATCACGCTTTCCGACCTGGCCGCGCTGCACACGAAGTACGGCGACCTGCTGGCCGCCCCTGTCGCGCCCGTCACGATCGCCGGTCCGGCAGGCGACGTGGTGGTCGGCGACGGCCCGGTGTCGTTGAGGGGTGGCGTGAACCTGTCGCGTGAGT
>JARICB010000211.1 GCA_029264225.1 Nocardioides sp.
CCAGCGGCTGCCCTACCTTGAGGAACTCGGGGTGGACGCGCTGTGGATCACTCCGTTCTACACCTCACCCCAGCACGACCACGGCTATGACGTGGCCGACTACTGCGACGTGGACCCACTCTTCGGCAACCTGGCAGACGCTGATGCGCTGCTCTCCCGAGCGCACGAACTCGGCCTGCGGGTGATCGTCGACCTGGTCCCCAACCACTCGTCGTCCGACCACCCATGGTTCCGCGCCGCTCTGTGCGCCGAGCCGGGGTCGCCGGAGCGTGCCCGCTACCTGTTCCGCACCGGCCGGGACGACGGCGCTGCTCCTCCCAACAACTGGATGTCGGTCTTCGGCGGTCCGGCCTGGTCTCGGGTCGGCGACACCGATCAGTGGTACCTCCACCTCTTCGACTCCTCCCAGCCCGACTTCGACTGGCGCAACCCCGAGGTCGGCGACCTGTTCGAGAAGGTGCTGCGCTTCTGGCTCGAGCGGGGCGTCGACGGCTTCCGCGTCGATGTGGCGCATGGTCTCCTCAAGGAGGAGTCGCTGCGCGACCAGGTAGTCCCCGAGGGCCTACCGTCGAGTGACGCCTCGGAGATGATCGAGCGCCAGCTCACCGACGAACCGATGTGGGACCAACCCGAGGTGCATGATGTCTACCGCAGGTGGGCCCGGGTGCTGGATGAGTACGGCGCCGACAGGATGGCCGTCGCCGAGGCATGGACCCAGTCCGCCGAGTCGCTCGCCCGTTTCGTCCGCGCCGACGAACTGGACCAGGCATTCAACTTCGCGTGGCTGCTGGCGCGCTGGTCGGCGTCCTCGTTCGCTCAGGTCATTACCGACACGTTGGCCACCGCCGCCACCGCGGGCGCCGCCCCGACCTGGGTGTTGTCCAACCATGACGTCACCCGACACCCCACCCGCTACGGCGGCGGCGCTGTAGGTCTGGCCCGGGCGAAGGCGGCGACATTGGCGATGCTCGCGCTCCCTGGATCCTCTTACCTGTACCAGGGTGAGGAGCTCGGCCTCGAGGAGGTTGACGTGCCCCCCGAGGCCCGACAGGACCCCACCTGGCTACGCGGCGGCACGACCGCCCGCGACGGCTGTCGGGTGCCCATCCCCTGGGGCGGCACCCGGCCGCCGTACGACTTCGGGCCGGGCACCGGACAACCCTGGCTGCCGCAGCCGGCTGACTGGGCCGACGTCGCCGTCCAGGCCCAGTGGGAGGACCCGGGCTCGACGCTGGAGTTCTACCGGGCGGCACTGGCTGCCCGCCGCGCGGTGCTGCCCGGAAACGCCGAAATGGGAGACGTCTCCAGCGAGGGCGACGCGCTCACCTTCCGGCGTGGCGACATCACCGTCGTCCTCAACTGCGGCGACTCCCCTGTCCCGATACCTGCCGGTGAGGTCGTGATCGCGAGCGGGGCGTACACGGACACGCTGCCTCCCGACACAGCGATCTGGCTGCGCTGAGTCTCAGTCCAACGTCGAGTTGTAGCGGCTCAACATGCCCACAAACTCCATCAGTTCGGCGTCGGACCAGTTTCCGAGCAACTCCGCCAGGCGATCGCGTCGAGCCTCCACCAGTCCCGTGACCCGGACCCCGACACCTTCGATAGGGCTGACGACCCAGGCCCGTCCGTCGCCGGGGTCGCGCTCCTTGGTCACCAGGCCGAGCTCGACGAGCGTATGGATGTTGCGGCTCACCGCGCCCTTGTCGAGGTCGAAGGCGTCCACGATCGTCGAGGATCGTGATGGGCCCTTCTCCACAAGGTAGGCGAGCAGCAGGTAGCCCGCGGGCGTCAGGTCCTCGTGGATCGCGCGCGCTCGCTCGAGGATGACTCTCTTGATCCGGCGGATCAGCACCACCACCTCGCGCTCGAGGTCGAGGATGACGCTGTTGCGAGGGTCCAGCCTCACAGTTCGGCCGTTGCCCCGGGCGCGGCGGCGGCCTGGATCTCGTCCTCGCGGAGCAGGGTCTCGCGCATCGGCTTCTCCTCGATGAACAGCAGCAACACCAGCGAGACTACGGCGAACGGCAAGGCGATCAGGAACAGATGTCCGGTGGCCTCACCGAAGGCGTTCTCGAAGATCTCGCGGATCGGCGCGGGCAGCGCGCCCAGGTCGGGGATCGAGTGGGTGTCGATGCCCAACTTGGCCAGTTCGTTCGCCGGGATCTTGCCCGCCTCGACCAGCGCGGTCAGACCCGTCCGGACGTGGTCGGAGACCTGGTGGCTCAGGGCGGCGCCGAGCGCGGAGACCCCGATCGAGCCCCCCAGCGATCGGAAGAACGCGACCAGCGAACTGCCGGCACCCAGATCCGAAGAGGCCACACTGTTCTGGACCGCCAGGACGGTGTTCTGCGTGGTGGCACCCAGACCGAGACCGAGGACCGCCATGTAGACGCCGATCACGAAGAGGTTGGTCGTGTCGTCGATGGTCGACAGCAGCGCGAGTCCCACGATCACCGAGACCATGCCGGCGATCAGGAACTTCTTCCACTTGCCGGTCTTGGTGATCAGCCGACCCGACACGATGCTCGAGAGCAGCAAGCCGCCGACCATGCAGATCGACATCAGTCCGGCCATCGTCGGCGTCATGCCGCGGGCCAACTGGAAGTACTGCGAGAGATAGACCGTGCCCCCGAACATCGCGACGCCGATCATCACCGACGCTGCGGTCGCCAGGCAGGTCGTCCGGTCCCGGAACAGGCGCAACGGGATGATCGGGTCCTGGGCGACCCGCGCCTCGACATAGACGGCGGCGGCGATGACCAGGAGGCTGGCACCGACGAGGGCGAAACTGGTGGTGGAGCCCCACGCGAACTGACCACCGGCCAGGGAGACCCAGATCAGCAGCAGCGAGACGCCACCCATCAACAGCGTGGCACCCAGGTAGTCGATGTGCACCTCACGCTTGATCACCGGCAGGTGCAGGGTCTTCTGGAGCACCACGAAGGCCAGCAGAGCCACGGGAATACCGGCGAAGAAGCACCAGCGCCAGCCCACGGTGTCGACCAGCACCCCGCCGACAAGCGGTCCGCTGACCGTGGCGAGAGCGAAGACTGCACCGATGTAGCCGCTGTAGCGGCCACGCTCGCGCGGCGTGACCATCGACGCGATGACCACCTGCACGAGGGCGGTCAACCCACCGACACCCAGACCCTGGACGGCGCGAGCACCGATCAGCACCTCCATGTTCGGCGCGAAGCCGGCGATGATCGAGCCGAGCGAGAAGATGACCAGCGCGCTCTGTACGAGCAGCTTCTTGGAGAACTGGTCGGCCAGCTTTCCCCAGATCGGGGTAGTGGCGGTCATGGTCAACAAGGTGGCGACGACGACCCAGGTGTAGCCGGTCTGGCTGCCTTCGAGGTCCGTCACGATCCGCGGCAGTGCGTTGGAGACGATGGTGCTGGAGAGCATCGCCACGAACATCGCCAGCAGCAGTCCGCTGAGCGCCTCGAGCACCTGCCGGTGCGTCATGGGAGCGGGCTGCCCTGCCGGAGGTACGGGGGTCGCGGTGGAGGGGTTTGCCACTGATGCTCGATTCATGTTCGACATAAGGTTGTCATTGGCAACTATATTCCGCCAATTCCTTCCGTGTACACCCCTTGGGTGATGTCCTCAATCACAACACCAACGGTCCGCGAACGCAGACGACCCGCAGGCCTGCCCCTGGAGGGGCGATCCGGGGGGATGGGTCCCGGGACCTGCGGGTCGGGTGACTGCTGTGGATTCGCCGGCAGTACGTCGGCGATGGTGTGGCCATCTGGCCGGGCGCTGCCTAGCGGGCAGCCACCTCACTCATCCGAAAAGACATCATCTTTTGGACCACCTCCTCTCCGTGTTCCTCCACCGTACGTCGAGACCCGCGGCCGCTCAATGGGTTATTGCCGACCTCGTCACTGACGCGCTCAGTCCAGCGCTGCCGCGAACTGGGAGCGGTAGAGCCGGGCGTAGGCACCGTCCGATTCGAGCAACGACTCGTGGGTGCCCTGTTCCACGATGGCCCCGTCCTCCATGACCAGGATCAGGTCGGCGTCGCGGATCGTGGAGAGCCGGTGGGCGATCACGAACGAGGTGCGGTCGGAACGCAGGGCCGCCATCGCCTGCTGGAGCAGCAGTTCGGTGCGGGTGTCGACCGAGGACGTCGCCTCGTCCAGGATCAGCAGATCGGGGGCTGCCAGGAACGCGCGGGCGATGGTGATGAGTTGGCGCTCACCGGCCGATAGGTTCTCCCCGTCCTCGTCGATCAGCGTGTCGTACCCCTCGGGCAGCGAGTGCACGAACCGGTCCACGAAAGTCGCCTGTGCGGCCGTCAGGATCTCCTCCTCCGAGGCCGACGGTCGACCGTAGGCGATGTTGTCGCGGATCGTCCCGGCGAACAGCCAAGTGTCCTGAAGGACCATGGCGACCTGCGAACGCAGTGCCGAGCGAGGCATCGAGGAGATGTCGACCCCGTCGAGGGTGATCCGACCGCCGTCGATCTCATAGAAGCGCTCGACCAGGTTGACCAGCGTCGTCTTCCCGGCGCCGGTAGGGCCGACGATGGCCACCGTCTGCCCTGGTAGGGCAACCAGGGACAGGTCGACGAGCAACGGCTGCTGCGGGTCGTAGGCGAAGGAGACGTTCTCGAAGCGCACCTCACCGTGTCGCTCGGAGCGTGGGGCCGGCTCACCGGTGGCGTCGGGCGACTGCTCCTCGGCATCGAGCAACTCGAAGACTCGCTCCGCGGAGGCGACGCCGGACTGGAGGAGATTCATCATCGAGGCGACCTGCGTCAGCGGCTGGGTGAACTGGCGCGAGTACTGGATGAACGCTTGGACCTCACCCAGCGACATGCTTCCGCTCGCCACTCGCAGGCCACCGAGCACCGCGATCACGACATAGTTGAGGTTCCCGACGAACATCATGATCGGCATGATCAGCCCACTGACGAACTGCGCGCCGAAGGCGGCCTTCCACAACTCGTCGTTCTCCTCCGCGAAGACCCGCTCGGCCTCGCCCTGGCGACCGTAGACCTTCACCAGCGCATGACCCGAGAAGGTCTCCTCGATGTGCGAGTTGAGCCGGCCCGTACGCCTCCACTGCTGGACGAACATCCCCTGAGAGCGCTTCATGACTGCCCGGGTGATGAGCACCGAGACCGGCACCGAGATCAGGGCGACCAGGGCCAGTACCGGCGAGATCCACACCATCATGGACAACACAGCGAACAAGGTCAGGATCGAGGTGAGCAGTTGGCTCAGGGTCTGCTGGAGGGTCTGACTGACGTTGTCGATGTCGTTGGTGGCCCGACTCAACAGCTCACCGCGGGACTGCCGGTCGAAATAGCTCAGCGGCAGCGCGTTGACCTTGTCCTCCACCTCGGAGCGCATCCGCCGAATGGTCCCCTGCACGACGTCGTTGAGCAGGTAGCCGGCCAACCAGGCGAGCATTGCGGCACCGACATAGATGCCGAGCACGATCAGCAGCACCTGCGCAACGGCGTCGAAGTCGACTCCCTGTCCGGGCACGAGATCCATGCCGGCGACCAGATCGGCGACCTTGTCGTCGCCGCGCTGACGCAGCATCTCGATGGCCTCTGCCTTGGTCATCCCCGCGGGCAGCCTGGCGCCCATCAGGCCGTTGAAGATCAGGTCGGTGGCGCGACCGAGCACCCGCGGCCCGACCGATGTGCCGAGGACGCTGATCACGGTAAGGGTGATGACGGCGATCGTCTTGGCACGATAGGGCGCCATCCGGGCGATGATCCGCTTCACCGAAGGTCCGAAGGTGTTGGCCTTCTGCGCGACCATGGCACCGCCCATAGGGCCGTGCCCGCCGCCCGGACCGGTCTCGATCCGCTCGGTCTCCTTGAGGTCGCCCGAGGCGGTGGGCTTGATGTCGGCGGCGCTCATGCTGCGTCCTCCGCGGTGAGCTGGGACTCAACGATCTGGCGGTAGGTTTCGCAGGTGCCGAGCAGTTCGTCGTGGGTGCCGCGACCGACGACGGCCCCGTCGTCGAGCACCACGATCACATCGGCGTCGCGAATGGTGGAGATTCGTTGGGCCACCAGCACCACGGTCGAGTCACGGGTGACCGGTGCGAGGGCCGCCCGTAGGCGGGCGTCGGTGGCCAGGTCGAGAGCCGAGAACGAGTCGTCGAACAGGTAGATCTCGGGACGTCTGATCAGCGCTCGGGCGATGGCCAGCCGTTGGCGCTGGCCGCCGGAGAAGTTGGTGCCGCCCTGCGCGACCGGCGACTGGAGCCCTTCGGGCATCGCCTCGACGAAACTGCGCGCCTGCGCGATCTCCAGGGCCTCCCACATCTGCTCCTCGTCCGCATCGGGCAGCCCGTGCTGGAGGTTGCTGGCCACCGTGCCACTGAAGAGGAACGCCTTCTGCGGCACCAGCCCGAGCTTCGACCACAGCAGATCCGGAGCGAGTTCGCGTACGTCGACACCAGCGACCAGGACCCGACCGCCGGTCACGTCGAAGAGACGCGGCACCAGGTTGAGCAACGTCGACTTGCCGGCCCCGGTGGAACCGATGATCGCCACGGTCTGACCGGGTCGAGCCATAAGGGAAACCTCGCGCAACACCGGCACGTCGGCGCCCGGGTAGGCAAAGGTCACGGACTCGAGCACCAGGGTGCCGCGCTCGGCGACGGAGGTCACCGGGTGGAGCGGGGGCACGACGCTCGATTCGGTGTCGAGCACCTCCATGATCCGGTCGGCGCACACAGCCGAGCGCGGGATCATCATCAGCATGAAGGTCCCCATCATGACGCTCATGATGATCTGCATCAGATAGGCGAGATAGGCCGTGAGCGCACCGACATCCATCTGGCCGGAGTCGACGCGGTGCCCGCCGAACCACAGCACCGCTACCGAGGCCACGTTGGCCACCAACATGACGACCGGGAACATGCCGGCCAGCCATCGACCGGCCCGGATCGATACCACGGTGAGGTCCTCATTGGCCCGGGCGAACCGGGCGGACTCGTGCTCCTCCCGGACGAACGCGCGCACCACCCGGATCCCGGTGATCTGTTCACGCAGCAACCGGTTGACCTCGTCGATGCGCACCTGCATGAGCCGGAAGCTCGGCACCATCCGGCTGGTGATGAAGCCGATCAGCAGCGCCAGGACCGGCACCGTGACCGCGATCAGCCACGACAGCCCGACGTCCTCGCGCATCGCCATCACGATCGCCCCGACCATCATGATCGGAGCCGAGACCATCATCGTGAACCCCATCAGCACCAGCATCTGTACCTGCTGGACGTCGTTGGTCTCGCGCGTGATCAGCGACGGCGCACCGAAATGCTGCACTTCGCGCGCCGAGAACGACCCCACTCGTTGGAAGATCTGGGCTCGCACGTCGCGACCGAATCCCATCGCCGTCCGCGCCGCGAACCAGACGGCGCCGATGGAGCACAGCGCCTGGGCCAGAGTGATCGCCAGCATCACGGCACCGCGCCGGACGATGAAGCCGGTGTCGCCCTCGACGATGCCCAGGTCGATGATCTCGGCGTTGAGGCTCGGCAGGTAGAGCACCGCGAGGGTGCCCAGGAACTGGAGCACCACGATCACGGCGATCGGTCCCCGGTAAGGGGCCAGCCGGGTGCGGACGAGGCGAAGCAGCATGTCAGTGAGTGCTTTCGGTGAAGTTGTCGGCAGGAGTGTTGAGGGCGCCGTGCAGGACCAGATCGACGATGTCGTCGGGGGTGAGGAGTTGCCCATGAGCGATCTCCGCATTGGATCCGGAGAAGGTCAGCAGGCGAAGGACGTGCACGACGTACGCCGCCGGCATCCGTAGTCGGCGCTGATCGGGCTCGACGACAGCCACCATCGCCGCCAGCACCCGATCAAGGTAGCGGGCACGATCGGCCGACAGTTGGGGATCATCCGGCGGTGCGACCATCCCCAGGGCTCGCATCAGCCCGAACGAATCCAGATACCGACGCTGAAGCACCTCGACGAGAGCCAGTAACCGGTCCCGAAGCGGCCCGTCCTTGGCGATGGCCTCGATCGACTCGAGGTAGTTGGCCTGGGCGAAGCCATGATGAACTGTGGCCTCGATGAGTTCGTCCTTGGTGCCGAAGGCCCGGAAGATCGTGCCCTCGGCGACGCCCGCGGCCCGAGCGATCTGCCTACTGGTCACTGCTCGTCCGTGCTCGACGAGCAGCGGCAGGGTCGCCTCGATCAGCTTCTTTCGGCGGTCATCGGGCGACAGCGGGCAGGCACGAGGAGTCACCCGCGTCAGCGTAAATGAGTGAGCACTCACTCACAAGGTTCTTCAGGGCGCGAGCCGCTGAATCGTCCACCCTGCTTCGCTGCGCAGGTAGACCAGTCGATCGTGCATGCGATCGGCCCGGCCCTGCCAGAACTCGATCGACTCGGGCACCACCCGGTAACCGCCCCAGTGCGCGGGAACCGGGACCTCGCGGTCGGCGTACTGCGCCTCGGCCGCAAGGTGGGCGGCATCGAGTTCGGCCCGCGAGCCGACCGGTTGTGACTGAAGACTGGCCACGGCGCCCAACTGGGCCCCGCGCGGCCGGGTCCTGAAGTATCGCTCGACCTCGTCGCGACCCAACAGCGTTGCGTCGCCCTCGACGCGCACCTGCCGCTCAAGCGGATGCCACGGGAACAGCAATGCGCACGCCGCGTTCTCCTCCAACTCATGGCCCTTGCGCGAGCCTCGGTTGGTGAAGAACACGAAACCGTCGTCGAGCGCCTTGAGCAGCACCATCCGGGCCGAGGGGTGACCTTGGGCGTCCGCCGTCGCCACCACCATGGCGTTCGGCTCGTGCAGTTCAGCCTCCAGGGCGTCGTTGAGCCAGCGTCCAAACATCATCATCGGGTCGGGCGCCAGGTCGGCCACGTCGAGGCCTCCGAGGCTGTACTCGTGACGGAGGGCGGCGATCAACGCTCCCGGTTCCGCGCGGGCAGGCTGTTCGTCGGGCTCCACGTCACTCAACCTAGCCTCACCGCCCTGGCAGCTCACATGGCCGCTGGGTTGTCCCGCTCTTCGTGATGGCGACGCGCCAGTTCGGCCAGCAACTCCAACACATCGGCGGGAGTCACACCGACACCCCCCCGGGCTGCGTCGTCGACCATCATCTGGGCCGCTCGCGTCTCGCTCACGCTCGCGCCCAGCGCGAGGGTGTAGATCGTGTCCGCCAACTCGAAGTCGATCTGCTGGACGGTCGCGGTGGCGAATACGGCCTCGTGACACAGGAGAACCACCTCGCCCAACTCGAGACCACGACTGAGGGGGGTCTCTGCGTGGTGCAACTTGCGAGTTGTCCCAGCGCGATCGGCCACCGACCATGGGACGGCGATGCACTCCATTACTTACTCCATCACAACCTACACCGGGACCCCCATGTCCCGTTACTGAACAGTAACCCCCTGCCGCGTTTCGCGACACCCGAAGTCGCGACTGGTCCAGACCCTTGGTCACCAGGATCACCCATGCCCCGCTACGAGGACGCTGACCGCCCATCCCCCGACTCAGCGGGTGCGAGGGCTGCAACGACGGCAGCCATTGCCGCCGCGTGACTAGGCGACTCCGCGAACGTAGGTGCCAACGTGGGTGACCTGGGACCCCAGGCGGTCAGTCGTGTCGCTCCCGAAGAGCGCGCGTCAGGTTTGCGACCGCGTCGTCGCTCGGGGACGCAGCCTGCTGGTTGGTCTCGGCCAACTGCTGAGCAACCTCACCCCGATGCACCGGGACGGAG
>JARICB010000232.1 GCA_029264225.1 Nocardioides sp.
ACCATCGCGCCCTCGACGGCAGCGTCGAGGTCGGCGTCGGCGAACACCAGGAACGGCGCATTGCCACCGAGCTCCATGCTGACCCGCTGCAAATTGTCGGCCGACTGCTTGACCAGGGTCTTGCCGACACCGGTCGAGCCGGTGAAGCTCACCTTGCGCAGCCGCTCGTCGGCCATCAACGCACTCACGATCGGTCCGGAGCGGCTGGTCGTGACGACGTTGAGCACCCCTGCGGGGAGCCCGACCTCTGCAAGCACCTCGGCCAGCAGCAGCATGGTGAGCGGTGTCTGGGAGGCCGGCTTGACCACCATCGTGCAGCCGGCCGCGATGGCCGGGCCGATCTTGCGGGTGCCCATCGCGATCGGGAAGTTCCACGGCGTGACGAACAGGCACGGGCCGACCGGACGCTTCGTCGTGAGCAGGCGGCTCCTGCCGTCGGGTGCCGACATCCAACGACCGTGGATACGCACTGCCTCCTCGGCGAACCAGCGGAAGAACTCGGCACCGTAGGCCACCTCACCGGCGGCCTCGGCGAGCGGCTTGCCCATCTCCAGGCTGATCACCTGGGCGAAGTCGTCGGTGCGCTCGATGATGAGTTCGTACGCCGCACGCAGCAACTCGCCCCGCTCGCGAGGCGCCGTTGCCGCCCACTCGGCCGAGGCCGACACCGCGGCCTCCAACGCAGCCAGCGCGTCGGCCTCGCTGGCGTCGGCGACCCGGGCGATCGTCGTCGCGTCGGCCGGATCCTCCACGGCGAACCTGGCTCCGTCGTCTGCTTCGCGCCATTGGCCGGCGATGAACAGCAGCTCGGGTCGCGTCATGGCCCCATTCTGCCAGCAGGGCCGTGACGTCGACCTCGCTCAAGGCTGGAGTAGGTAAACAATCCGGCGATCTCGGGACAGCGGTCGCAAGAGGTGGAATGGTTCGAATCGCGTGCCCCTTGCTGACCCCATGCAGCAAGGGGCCGCGCCTATTTTCGCCTTTTTCCCGGCTCGGGAATGTGGCGGGGCATGACGACGTTACGCCTGTTGAAACATCAACTACTTAGGAGTCGACATGACCGAGACCAGCAACCTGACCAGCACCGGCGACTACACCCTCGACACGTCCCACTCACGGCTGGGCTTCGTGGCCCGCCACGCGATGGTGACCAAGGTGCGCGGCCAGTTCGGCACCTTCGAAGGCACCGCACACGTCGACGCCGAGACGCCGACGAACTCGCGTGTCGACCTGACGATCGACGTCGCCTCGGTCAGCACCGGCAGCCCGGATCGCGACGGCCACCTCACCTCCGCCGACTTCTTCGACGTGGAGAACTACCCCACGATGCGGTTCGTCTCGAGCGAGGTCGCCCGTCGGGACAGCGTCTGGTCGATCACCGGCGATCTGAGCATCAAGGACGTCACCCGCAGCATCACCATCGAGTTCGAGGAGAACGGCTCCGCGCTCGACCCCTTCGGCAACACCCGTCTCGGCTTCGAGGGCGAGACCACGATCAACCGCAAGGACTTCGGGCTTACCTGGAACGCCGCGCTCGAGACCGGCGGCGTCCTCGTCTCGGACAAGATCAAGCTCGAGTTCGACATCTCCGCGATCAAGACCGTCTGACCCGACGTACCGCTGCCAGATCAGCGGCCTCGCAGGAAGCCCCGCTAGTTCTTGTGGCGGGGCTTCTTGGCGCGCTCGTCCTGACCCTCGGAGGAGGAGGAGTCCCGCTCGTAGGAACTGCGGGACTGGGCACGCTTGGCGGGCGGGCCACCGTCGAGGCGGATCTCGATCAGCTTCCCGGAGATGCGGGTGCCGGCGAGTCGGTCCAGGGTGCCGGCCGGCAGGTCGCGTGGCAGTTCGACGAGCGAGAAGTCCGGACGGATGTCGATATGGCCGAAGTCGCCGCGGGAGAGGCCGCCCTCGTTGGCGTGTGCGCCGACGATCGGGCGGGGTTCGACCTTGTGGCGCTTGCCGACCGCGAGCCGGTAGGACGCCATCTCGACATCGGTACGCCCGCGCGGGCGACGCTCGGGCTTGTTGCCGCCGCCGCGCTCGGGGCGCTGCTCGCGGGTGTCGAAGGTGCGCTTCGCGGGCTCCCGCTCGGCTTCGAGGAGGAGCGGGTGGTCATCGTGCATGACGGCAGCCAGGGCGGCAGCCACATCGACCTCGGGCACGTCGTGCTCGGAGATGTAGTGGGCCACCACGTCGCGGAAGAAGTCGAGCTTGTCGCCGTTCAACGCCTGGGTAATGGCGTCGTCGAAGCGCGAGAGCCGCGTCGAGTTGATGTCCTCGACCGTCGGGATCTGCATCTGCGTCAGCGGCTGGCGGGTGGCCTTCTCGATCGCCCGCAGCAGGTGCCGCTCGCGCGGGGTCACGAACGCGATCGAGTCGCCCTTGCGGCCGGCGCGGCCGGTGCGGCCGATCCGGTGCACGTAGGACTCGGTGTCGGTCGGGATGTCGTAGTTGATGACGTGGCTGATCCGGTCGACGTCCAGACCGCGGGCCGCGACGTCGGTAGCGACCAGGATGTCGAGCTTGCCCGACTTCAACTGGTTCACGGTCCGCTCGCGCTGGACCTGCGGCACGTCGCCGTTGATGGCCATCGCGGAGAATCCGCGGGCGCGCAGCTTCTCGGCGAGGAGCTCGGTCTCGTTCTTGGTGCGAACGAAGACGATCATCCCTTCGAAGTTCTCGACCTCGAGGATGCGGGTCAGCGCGTCGACCTTCTGCGGGTAGGAGCAGATCAGGTAACGCTGGGTGGTGTTGGCCGAGGTGGTGGTCTTGTTCTTGACCGTGATCTCGACGGGGTCCTTGAGGTACTTCTTGGAGATGCGGCGGATCTGGCTCGGCATGGTGGCCGAGAACAGCGCCACGTGCTTGTCCTTGGGGGTATCGGCCAGGATCGTCTCGACGTCCTCGGCGAAGCCCATCTTGAGCATCTCGTCGGCCTCGTCGAGCACCAGGAAGCGCAGCTCGGACAGGTCGAGGGTGCCCTTCTCGAGGTGGTCCATGATCCGGCCCGGGGTGCCGACGACGATGTGCACACCGCGACGCAGGGCGGAGAGTTGGATGCCGTAACCCTGGCCGCCGTAGATGGGCAGCACCCGGACACCCTTGAGGTGGGCGGCGTACTTCTCGAACGCCTCGGAGACCTGGAGCGCGAGCTCACGCGTCGGCGCCAGGACCAGCGCCTGCGGGGTCTTCTGCGACATGTCGAGCTGGGAGAGGATGGGGAGCGCGAAGGCGGCGGTCTTACCCGTGCCGGTCTGGGCCAGGCCCACGACATCGCGGCCCTCCAGGAGCGGCGGGATCGTCTGTGCCTGAATCATGGAGGGCGATTCGTAGCCCACGTCGGCCAGCGCCTTGAGCACCGCGGGGGCAAGTCCGAGGTCGGTAAAACTCTGCTCGGGGGCGGCCGCGGCATCGGCAGCTGGCTGGCTGCTTGGCTGCGAGCCCTGGCGCGATCACGTGGTTCGACGGTGGTGGGCATGCCGGTGCCCGAGGGATCGGCCGGAGACCGACTGCTGGCAGCGTTGGGCTACCGGATC
>JARICB010000278.1 GCA_029264225.1 Nocardioides sp.
ATCCCGAGAGGACCCCCCATGCTTCGTTCACTCTTCGCCGGAATCAGCGGCCTTCGCGTCAACCAGACCATGCTCGACGTCACCGGCAACAACATCGCCAACGCCAACACCACCGGCTACAAGGCGAGCACCACCGTCTTCCAGGACACCTTGAGCCAGATGCTCACCGCAGCATCCGGCCAGAACGCCAACCGGGGTGGCACCAACCCGATCCAGGTCGGCCTCGGCGTCCAGGTGTCGGCGATCTCCACCAACTTCGGTCAGGGTTCACAGCAGCCCACCGGCAAGGGCACCGACCTGATGATCGACGGAGACGGTTTCTTCGTGGTCCGGGAGGGCCTCGAGAAGTCCTATACCCGCGCCGGCGCCTTCTCCTTCGACAACAGCGGCACCCTGGTCACGCCCAGCGGTCGCCGGGTGCAGGGCTACTCCCTCGACGCCGCCGGTGTGCCGGTGGTCCCCGCGACGATGGTGGACGTCACCCTCACGCCTACCGGCTTCGCCGTGCCCGCCGGTGTGGAACTGAAGTCCTACACGATCGGTGCCGACGGCAAGGTCCGCGGCAGTTACTCCGACGGAGTGCAGCGCGACATCGTCCAGGTCGCCATGGCCGACTTCCCCAACCCGATGGGCCTGGAGAAGATCGGAGCCACCAGCTTCCGTCCCAGCGCCAACTCCGGGGCAGCCAAAGAAGGCGTCTCCGGCACCGGCCGGCTCGGTGTCGTGGTTGCCAGCACCCTGGAGATGTCCAACGTGGACCTCTCCGCAGAGTTCACCACGCTGATCCTGGCCCAGCGCGGATTCCAGGCCAGTTCGCGCGTCATCACCACCTCCGACTCGGTGCTCGAAGAGCTGGTGAACATCAAGCGCTGATCCCTACCCCCACTCCCCCCGGCCATCGACCCCGGTCCAGCTTGCTGGCCCGGGGTCGATGCGTTCGGATGTCGCAAATTCCTCAAGTCCTCGACACCTACGCCGATGAGTCAGGTGAACCAGCCACGGACGGCGGTTCGATCCAGCACAAGGACGGTGCGCCATCATTACGCTTACTCGACTCTCAGGCTCCGAGTTCCACATCAACTCCGAGCTCATCGAACGCGTCGAAGCGACGCCGGACACGGTGATCAGTCTGGCCGGTGGCACCAAGTACCTGGTGCGCGAAAGCCCTCAGCAGGTGATCGCCGCGATCCGCGAACACCAGGCGATCGTGCTCTCTCTGGGCAGCGAACTCCAGCACCGCTGGGAGCCGGACATCCGGCCCGTTCGCCCCGCGCCCGAGCCAACGTCACTGGACTCACACCGCGCACGTAGCAGCGAGGAGGACTCCTGATGGATCCGGCAACCATGATCGGCATCGGCCTGGCCGTAGTCATCGTGATCGTGGCGAACCTGCTCGAGGGTGGTGACCCCACCTCGATGCTGCTGCTCCCCCCGATGCTGCTCGTCATCGGTGGCACCCTGTGCATCGCGTTCGCCGGCGGCACCGTCTCCGACAGCAAACTGGCGATCCGCGGCCTCAAACGCGCCTTCACCAGCAAGCTGCCCACGTCGGCCGACCTGGTCCCCTCGATCGTCTCGCTCGCTGACACCGCCCGTCACAAGGGATTGCTGGCACTCGAGGAGTCCCTCCACGACATCGACGACGAGTTCTTGGTGCAAGGAGTCACCCTGGCCATCGACGGCGTCGACCCCGACGAGGTGCGCGAGATCCTCGAGAGCGAGATCCTCGCCAAACGCGCCGACGACAAGCAGGCCGCCAAGTTCTGGAATGACGCCGGCGCCTACGCGCCCACGATCGGCATCGTCGGCACGGTCATGGGCCTGGTCATGGTGCTCGAACAGCTGGCCGAGCCGGAGAAGCTCGGCCACCTGATCGCCGCCGCCTTCGTCGCCACCCTGTGGGGCGTCATGTCCGCCAACCTGTTCTTCCTGCCAATCGCGGCTCGACTCAAGCGGCTCAGCGAACTCGAGGTGGCCCGGATGGAGCTCACCATCGAGGGGGTCAGCGCCCTCCAGTCCGGCGCCAACCCGCGAGTAGTGGCTCAGAAGCTCCGCTCCCTGCTTCCTGCCGACCAACGCGTCTCCGAGGCGGCCTGACGATGCCCAGGAGAAGCTCGCACTCCCGCCTCCACCACGAGGAGGAAGGCCACGACGCCGGCCAGGAGCGCTGGTTGGTCACCTACGCCGACATGCTGACCCTGCTGTGCGTCCTGTTCATCGTCATGTACTCGATGAGCCAGGTCGACGAGCAGAAGTACAACGCCCTCAAGTCGGGTCTTTCCAATGGGTTCGGCCAGACGAACTCCTCGATGCAGGGATCCGCGGCGATCCTCGACGGATCCGACGCCAGCATCCAGCCCAACCTGGTGGCCGGCAATGCCGACCTCAGCCGCGAAGAGCGCGAGCGGCTCGCCCACGCGATCCGCCAGAACGAACAGCTTCGACGCCAGGCCCAGGTCTCCGAGGCCACCACCGAACTGAAGAACCTGCGCGCAATCGAACGACAGATCGAGGAGGCGCTGCGCCGCAAAGGTCTGCAGGACGACGTGCAGACCACCATCGACGAACGTGGTCTGGTCGTGAGCCTGGTATCGCGCCACATCGTCTTCCCAGCCAACCTGGCCTCTCTCAGCCCCCGGGGGACATCAGTCGTCGACGCGCTCTCCCCGGTCCTTCACGACATCGACCACCAGCTCCGCGTCGACGGTCACACCAACCAGGTCAAGGTCCAACCGCGCTACTTCGCGACCGATTGGGATCTCTCCTCGGCCCGGGCCGTCACCGTGCTGCGTCGCCTCAACGAACGCGGTCGAATTCCCCAGCGCCGGCTGTCCGCATCGGCCTACGGCCATGAGCGGCCGTTGATCGATCCCGAACTCCCCCGCTCGCAAGACATCAACAAGCGAGTGGACATCGTCGTCCTTACCCAACTTGCGCCTGAGTCACAGCCGATGCTCGGCAACCTGGCCAAAGCCGAAGGAGAAGCCTGATGGCTGTCACGTCCCTGCCTGACAACGCCGCCGCAACCGGCGAGGAGGCCGGCAAACCGCGCCGTCTCAAGAAGCTGGCGTTGATCGTCGTGGCGGTCCTGCTCATCGGCGGTTTCGCCGGTTGGAAGTTTCTGGCTCCCAGCCCCACTGGTCCGCCGGAGAAGGGTGAAGTACTCGTCCTGGAATCGATCCAGGTCAATCTCGACCAAGGCCACTACCTCAAGGTGGGGATTGCGCTTCAGCTCACCACGGAAGCCTCCGAACACATCGAAGGGAGTCGGGCCCTGGACGCCGCGATCGACCTGTTCAGCGGCCTTCCGCTCTCCCGGGTCTCCACGCCGGAGCAGCGCAGAGGACTCCAGGAGGAGTTGACCAAGCAACTTCGTGTCCTCTACGACCACGAGGTGATGGACGTTTACTTCCAAGAGTTCGTCACTCAGTAGTCACTTTCCCTCAGGAGTCCCCTTTTGCAGCCGATTCCGGCTGTGTGCCCCCTTCTCCGTCCTCCTCGTCCACCGCCCCGTCCGGCTCCGCGCCGGGTCGGGAACGTCGGCGTCCCCCCACGGAGGCGACGCCGTACGACTTCCGGCGACCGATCCAGCTCTCGCGCGAGCACTCCCGGATGCTGCAGTTGGCCTTTGACGGTTTCGCCCGTCAGGCCACTACGGCTCTCACCTCCTCGTTGCGCACCGTCTGCTCGGTCCAGCTCGCCTCCATCGAACAGCGCTCCTATGCGGAGTACGTCGACTCCCTCGACGACCTGACCTACCTCAGCCTCTTCTCCGGCGAACCGATGCGCAGCCACGGCGTGCTCAACATCCCGCTTGCCGCGACGATGACCTGCCTCGACCACATGCTCGGCGGTAAGGCTGCGCGACCGCAGCCACGTCGCGCGCTGTCCGAGATCGAGTCAAGCGTGGTCTCCGGGCTGATCGACCGGCTCCTCAACGAGATGCGCTACTCACTCTCCGGCATCATCGCGCTGGAACCGAAGGTGCTGTCGGTC
>JARICB010000383.1 GCA_029264225.1 Nocardioides sp.
GAGGAGCGTGGCGCCCACGACTTCGGCGCCCCCGACTGGCACGAGTTCATGGAGGTGCTCCGGGGCAACGGGCCCTGCAACACTCAGCGGATCGCCCACCGTCGGGCGGCCCACGAGGACGGCGCGTGGGTGCGCGAAGCCGCCACTGCGTTCGCCGCCTCGTCCCTCGCCAACGAGGTGGCGCATGACTGAGACAGCTCGAGCCGAGTGGCCGCTCTACGAGGTGTTCGTGCGTGGGAAGCGCGGCCTCAACCACGTACACGTCGGGTCGCTGCACGCCCCCGACGACCGGATGGCGGTGCTGCATGCCCGCGACGTCTACACCCGGCGCAACGAGGGAGTCAGCATCTGGGTGGTGCGCGCAGACGCGATCACTGCGTCCAGTCCGGATGAGAAGGATCCGATGTTCGCGCCCAGCGGCGACAAGGTCTACCGGCATCCGACCTTCTACTCGATCCCCGACGACGTCCCACACATGTGAACGACCATTCGGACAGGCGATGTACGACGACCACGGCACCCCCGACCCCAACGCCGCACCCGGCAGCATCTTCGACGGCCTGATGCAGGACGTGGGCGACAGTTCCCAGTGGGCCTTCGGGACCGATTTCGAGGACCCGCTGGCCGGTGTGGACCTCACCGTCCCGGACGGCGTGGACGCGACGGCGCTGGCGACCTACTGCTTGATGCTTGCCGACGACGCACTCGTGCTCTCCCACCGGCTCTCCGAGTGGTGCAGTCGCGCGCCCGACCTCGAGGACGACATTGCGCTGGCCAACATCGCCCTCGACCTGCTCGGCCAGGCCCGGTTGCTGTTCGCCCGGGCCGCGGCGGCCGACCCGGGGGTGGTGCCGTCCCTGCCTGTGGGCTCGCCGGTGCCACCCGAGGACGCGTTGGCGTTCTTCCGTGACGCCGGTGACTTCCGCAACGTACGACTCGTCGAGGTGCCGCACGGCGACTTCGCCCACGTAGTGACCCGGGTGCTGCTGTTCTCGTGCAGTCGACTGG
The DNA here is from genome assembly GCA_029264225.1 of Nocardioides sp. Lineage (GTDB taxonomy): Bacteria > Actinomycetota > Actinomycetes > Propionibacteriales > Nocardioidaceae > Nocardioides. The sequence continues at coordinate 1,009 of JARICB010000383.1, forward strand.
CCGTCCTCGAGCGACTCCGTACCAGCCGCGATCAGGTGCTTGCGGCGGTGGCGGTCAAGGGCGTCAAGGAGGTCAGCTATCACCGCGACTACGCCGCTCGATGGTTCCTGACCCTCGCCCGGGGCACCGAGGAGTCACGGACCCGGCTTGAGACGGCGCTGCTCGACCTGTGGCCGCTCCACCCCGAGCTTTTCGCCACCCACCAGGTCGAGGCCGAGGCGGCTGCGTGCGGCATCGGCGTCGATCCGGCGGACGTGGAGGCGGAAGCCGGGTCGGTGCTCGATCAGGTGCTGGCCACCAGCGGGGTCGACCGGCCCGACGTCGGTGCCTTGGCCGGAGTGCGCGGTCGTACCGGACGCGACGGTCTGCACAGCGAGGCGCTGAGTCGGATGCTTGCCGAGATGCAGGTCGTGGCCAGAGCCCATCCCAGGGGGCAGTGGTGAGCACCGCCGCAGCGATCGCCAGCACGGTCGTAGACCCAGAGATGCCCATGCTGACGCTGGCCGACCTGGGGGTGCTGCGCTGGGTGGAGGAGGACGGTGACACCGTCATCGTGACGATCACCCCGACCTACTCGGGGTGCCCCGCCATGGCCACCATGCGCGACGATCTCCGCCACCGGCTGCGCGACGCGGGCTATGCCGACGTCCGGGTCCGGGTGCAGTTGGAGCCGGCCTGGTCCACCGACTGGATCACGCCTGCGGGGCGGGCTGCGCTGGCCGCGCACGGATTGTCGGCGCCCGGCCCAGTTCTGCACCACGACGGGCCGGTGCCGCTCAACCTCCAGCCCGTACGTCGATCCCTGACCTGTCCGCGGTGCGCATCGGCCGAGGTCGAACTCACCTCGGAGTTCGGGCCCACACCCTGCACAGCGCTCTACCGATGCGCGGCCTGCCTGGAGCCCTTCGAGCATCTCAAGGAGATCTGATGGCCTCCGCCAGCTCGAGTGCCCGGTCCGAACCACGCTCCAGGTCGGCGGCCTTCCACACTCTCGAAGTCGCCGCGGTCGAGGCACTGACCGACGACGCCGCTGCGATCACGTTCGAGGTGCCGGCCGACCTCACAGCCGCCTACGCCTTCGATGCCGGTCAGTCGCTGACGATCCGCCGCATCGTCGAGGGTCGCGAGCACCGCCGTTCCTATTCCATCTGCGCCCCTGCCGGCGCCATGCCGCGGATCGGCGTCCGGGTCATCCCCGACGGACTCTTCTCGCGGTGGCTGGTCGAGCAGGTGCGCCCCGGCGACCTGGTCGAGGTGCAGACCCCCAGCGGCTCGTTCCGTGCAGACCCGGCCGTCGGTGGCCGGCACCTGATGATCGCGGCCGGCTCCGGCATCACCCCGATGCTGTCGATCGCGAGCACGGTGCTCGCCCATCCCGAAGCCGAGGTGACCCTGCTCTACGGCAACCGCAGCAGCCGATCGGTGATGTTCGCCGAGGAGCTCGCTGACCTCAAGAACAGGTACGGACCGCGCCTGGCGGTGGTGCACGTGTTGAGCAGGGAGCCGCGCGACGTCGAGCTCTTCTCCGGTCGCCTCGACGCCCAGCGGCTGGGCCGGCTGCTCGACGTACTGGTGCCGCTCGATCGGATCGACGATGTCTGGCTCTGTGGCCCGTTCGCGATGATCAACGGCGCCCGCGAGCTGCTTGTAGGGCGGGGTTTCGCGGCGGAGCGCATCCACTTCGAGCTGTTCTACGTCGATGAGCCACCCCCCGAGCTGCACCGGGTCGGGCCGCTCGTGACGGGGGAGACCTCCGAGGTGAGCGTCGCGCTCGACGGGCTCAGCGCCACGGCGACGGTGCCACGCGATCAGTCGATCCTCGACTCGGCCCAGGCCACCCGTGCCGACCTGCCCTTCGCCTGCAAGGGCGGGGTGTGCGGCACCTGTCGTGCGCTGGTGCGAGAGGGGCAGGTCGAGATGCGGCGCAACTATGCGCTCGAGCCGGCCGAGGTGGAGGCCGGGTTCGTGTTGACCTGTCAGAGCTTTCCGCTCAGCGACCGGGTAAGCGTCGACTTCGACGCCTGACTCGCCGGGCCCCTACTGCGTCGCGCGGCGCAGTAACCCCTCGAAGGCGATGGTGGCGATCGCCTGCGAGAGCTCCTTCGACCAGGAGCCGCCCGGACGGAACCACTCCACCGTGGAGTTGACCATCCCGAAGAGCAGTCGGCTGACCAGTTCCGGTGGCAGATCGGATCTGATCGACCCCTCCTCGATCGCCTCACGGACCAGGGCCGCCAGGCGGGTGTCGATCTGACGACGGCTGGCCAACGCGCGCTGCTCGAACGCGCTGTTGCCGCGGACCCGCAGCAGCAGGGTCACCGCCGGTTGGTGCTCGACGAGCACCTCGACGCTGCGCTCCACGACGCCGCGCAGCCGTTCGTAGGCCGACACCTCGGTGTCGAGTGCCGCCCGGTCGACCACCGCGCTCAACCCGGTCAGGGCCTCGTCGAGCGCCTCGGACAGCAGATGTTCCTTGCTGGGGACGTGGTGGTAGATCGCCGACTTGGTGACGCCTAGCTCGGCAGCCAGATCGCCGACCGAGGTGTGGTCGTAGCCCTGGCGGTTGAACACGGCGATGGCCGCCCGGAGTACGGCCTGCTGGTCGTGCCCGGGGCGTCCTCGACGAGGCGCGGTCGTCATGGTCAGATCGTCACTGGGGCATACCGGTCGGAGTGCACAGTTGCTTGGAGAGACCGGCAGTGTCGTCCTCGATGATGTGCTTGAAGAGCTGGTCGGCACGTTCGCGGTCCCACGTCACTGCCAGGTCGCTGATCGGCACCCCGCAGGTCAGCCCCTTGCTGCCGTCGACGCGAGTCATCGCGAAACCGAAGCGGCCGAGCGAGATCGGGCTGGTGCCCTCGCTGACGGAGAACGAGCCGGCCGCTGCCATGGCGAGTTGGTAGTAACGGACCGGGTTGATGAACGTCCATGGCGACAAGGCGTCGCTGCCGATGGCAGAGACCACCTCGCGCTGATGCTTCGCCCGGTCGATGTCACCGAGACCGGAGGTGTGGCGCGAGCGGGCGAAGCCGAGGGCAGTCTTGCCGTCTGCCGGCTGGCAGCCCTTCTTGATGTCGAGGTTGGCCA
>JARICB010000316.1 GCA_029264225.1 Nocardioides sp.
GATCGCTCGGCTGCCCGCAGCACAGAAGGCGGGCGGTGATCTGCCGGCGAGCCGCCCCGTCGCCGGCACCCGGATGCTCGCCAACCGTTGGCGCTTGCCACCTTTCGATGATCTCGCCGATGTGGCGAGCTTCCTGGACCTCAGCGCACTGGAGTTGCAGTGGTTCGCTGATCCGCGGCACTGGGCCCGAGGCGCCCGTGAGACCCGCCTCCAGCACTATCGGGTCAGCCATCGGGTTGCAGCCAGCGGTGCCATCCGTGTGCTTGAGGCGCCCAAGCTCGAGCTCAAGTCGATGCAGCGTCGACTGCTCGACGAGGTGGTGGCCCAGATCCCACCCCATGAGGCGGCTCGCGGCTTCCGCCCGGGCGGGTCCGTGCGGTCCTACGCGGCACCACACGCAGGCAGGCCGGTCGTGATGCGACTCGACCTCGAGGCATTCTTCGCCAGCGTCCCGTCGCTCGCGTCTACGGCATCTGGCGCACAGCTGGCTACCCCGAGCCCGTTGCCCACTGTCTGGCCGGGCTCATGACCAGTGTGTTGCCTCGTTCGCAGTGGCGCACAGTGCCTCGTCCCGCCAATGACGCACTCCTTGATGCCCACTGGCGCCTCGGTCGCCGACTTGCGGCACCGCACCTTCCGCAAGGTGCCCCCACGTCTCCGGCCCTCGCCAACCTTGCAGCCTTCCGCCTCGACGTACGCCTCACCGCACTCGCAGCCTCATGGGGTGGCCGCTACACCCGCTACGCCGATGACCTCGCCTTCTCGGGGGACCGCGGCTGGGGCACGCGAACCTCAAGGCTGCTCGACGCCATCGAGGTCATCGTGAAGGACGAGGGGTTCCGCCTCAATCCACTCAAGACCGGCGTGATGCCGCGTGCGGGTCGCCAGACCCTGGGGGGACTGGTAGTCAATCAACGACCTCGCGTGGCTCGCGCCGAGGTCGATCTACTCCGCGCGATCCTGCACAACTGTCGCCGTTACGGGCCCAGCACCCAGAACCTCGAAGACAACCCCGCTTTCGAGGACCACCTGCGCGGCAGAATCGCATGGGTCGCTCAGCACGACCCTGCTCGTGGCGCTCGGCTGTTGGTCGAGCATCAGGCCATCGACTGGACGCGTTGACCTCGGCGGAATTCACCCAGCGCGCCACAGACCTGGGACCTGCGGGAGTGCGACGGGTGTTACGAGCCAACTGCCGTTCAGCTTCGGCGGACGGTGGGAGCGAGTGCCTCCACGGCGTGAGCGACGGAGTGTCCGTCTGGTCTCCCTGTTTTACGATGCGTGAGAGCGGTCCGGAGACGTTGATGCCCGGCCGTTGCCTGGCAGTTCGGTGAACAGCACGCGGCGGCGGGGAACAGCGCGGAGGCTTTCCAGGAGCTGACTACTCACGATCGGAGTGAGCAGGATGTTCGCCGTAGACGGGGCCTTCTTGATGTCCACAACGACGTACCCCGAGCCAAGGATCCCGCGCAGGTCCGCGCGCGGTCGTTGACAGCGGCATGGCGGTCACCACCACGGCCAGGCTGACGCGTCGCTTCGATCCACGGAGCGAATCTGCAGTCGAAGGTCACCCGTGGCTTGTTCAACCACGACGAAATCTGCGTGGTCCTTACGACATGTGCCTCTGCGTGTGATCGTGACGCCCTCCGTTCGTCGATCCACGGAGGTTAGAGATCAGTTCACTAGGTTCGACCCCCAAGCATTGGCCGATAACCTAGGAAATCACCGGTCAGCCGGTGAATCCCCGGCGTGGGGCCGCCACGTCCGATTCCCGCTGGAACAAGTGTCCGGATTCCGCCAGACTCAAGGCATGTCACGCCTCGACCTGGACCCGGAGTCCTGCTACCGGGCGGTCAAGAGCAAGGACCGCCGTTTCGACGGGATGTTCTACACCTGCGTTGCGACGACGGGGATCTATTGTCGGCCGAGTTGCCCGGCACGTACGCCGGCGAGCGGCAACGTCACCTTCCGTCCCACGGCAGCCGCGTGTCAGGCGGCGGGCTTCCGGGCCTGCAAGCGTTGCCTGCCGGATGCCACCCCCGGCAGCCCCGACTGGGATGTCGCCGCCGATGTCGCCGGGCGCACGATGCGGCTGATCGCCGACGGACTCGTCGACCGCGAGGGCGTCGAGGGGCTCGCGGCGCGGGTCGGATACACACCGCGTCACCTCGGCCGCCTGCTCACCCAGCAGCTCGGCGCCGGGCCACTTGCGCTGGCCAGGGCTCGCCGCGCGCAGACGGCACGTGTTCTGATCGAGACCACGGAGCTCTCTTTCTCCGACGTTGCTTTCGCCGCAGGCTTCAGCAGCGTGCGTCAGTTCAACGAGACGATCCGCGAGGTCTACGCCGCCTCACCGACACAGTTGAGGGGCAAGCGCAACCATCCGCCCGTGGCCGACGGCACCGTCGTCATGCGGCTGGCGGTGCGCACGCCGTACGCCGGCCGCGCGCTTCTTGACTTCCTCGCCCTGCGCGCCATTCCCGGTGTCGAGGTCGTCGAGGGTGATACGTATGCCCGCACGCTCGCGCTGCCGCACGGCCCCGGCACGGTCCGGCTGACCCTGCCGGACGTGACGGAGCGGGGCAGCACGGCGTTCGTCCGGGCGGAGCTGGTGCTCGCGGATCTGCGCGACACGACCACGGCGCTCGAGCGCTCACGCCGACTGCTCGACGCCGACTGTGATCCGGTGGCCATCGAGGAGACATTCGCCCATGACCGGCGTCTCGGGCCCCTGGTCCAACACACGCCGGGTCTTCGGGTGCCAGGTCACGTCGAGGGCAACGAGATCGCCGTTCGTGCCGTGCTGGGACAGCAGATCAGCGTCGCCCGAGCGTGCACCCTCGCGGCCCGGCTGACGCAGGAGCACGGCACCGAGGTCGCGACCACCATCCCCGGGCTGACTCATCTCTTCCCGGAGATGGCTGCGCTCGCATTGATCGAGGCCGAGGACCTGCCGATGCCGCGCGCCAGAGGTCGCGCGCTGATCGGGTTGAGCCGTGCGCTCGCCGAGGGGGTAGTGACTCTCGACCGCGGCGCCGACCGCGACGAGGTACGCCGCAGTCTGCTCGACCTGCCGGGCATCGGCCCATGGACGGCCGACTACGTGGCGATGCGGGCACTCGGACACCCCGACGTGCTCCTGGCCACCGACCTCGGAACCCGCCAAGCGCTGGAACGACTCGATGCGCCGAAAGGCGACGTGTCCAGTTTCGCGCTGGCGTGGGCGCCGTGGCGTTCCTACGCCCAGATGTATCTCTGGCAATCTCTCTCGCAACCCCAAGGAGACCACTGACATGTGGACCGTGATGCCCTCCCCGATCGGCGACCTTCGCATCATCGAACGCAACGGCGCGATCAGTGCTGTCGAGTTCTCCCCGTTCGAGCAGCCCGCCGACGGTCGCCCGCTCGGCGCTCGTAGCGACGACGACACCGTGCTCGCCGAGGCGGTGAGCCAACTCGAGGCCTACTTCGCGCGCGAGCTCAAGGAGTTCGACCTGCCACTCGCACCGCACGGCACCGCATTCCAACAGCGCGTCTGGGAGCAGTTGAAGACCATCGAGTGGGGCGAGACCGCGTCCTACGGCGAGATCGCCGTCCGGCTCGGGATGACCAGCGCGGCCTCCCGCGCGGTCGGTCTGGCGAACGGCCGCAATCCGATCCCGATCGTCATTCCCTGCCATCGGGTGATCGGTGCCAACGGCACCCTGACCGGCTATGCCGGAGGGCTGGAACGCAAGCAGACCCTGCTCGCGTTGGAGCAGGACGCGCTGTTCTGAGCCACGACTACTCGGCCGCCGCGCGGCGCAGCGACTCCGATAGTCGTTCCGCGGCTGCGAGTACGGCGGGCGCGTGCATGCGACCGGGTTGACGCGAGAGTCGCTCGAGGGGACCCGAGACCGAGACAGCGGCGATGATCTTGCCGCTGGGGGAGCGAACCGGGGCCGACACCGAGGCGACGCCCTGCTCCCGCTCGCCAATCGACTGCGACCAGCCGCGCCGACGGATGCCGGACAGGGCGGTGGCGGAGTAGGCGGCGTTCAGCAGCCCACGGTGCATACGTTCGGGGTCTTCCCAGGCGAGCAGCACCTGGGCCGCGGATCCGGCGCGCATCGTGACCTGTGAGCCGACCGGGATCGTGTCGCGCAGGCCGGAGGGGCGCTCGGCGGCAGCGACGCAGACGCGACTCTCGCCCTGGCGGCGCCAGAGTTGTGCGGACTCACCGGTGATGTCGCGCAGCCGCGCCAGCACCGGTCCGGCGGCGGCAAGCAGTCGATCCTCGCCCGCGGCAGCGGAGAGCTCGGCCAGTCGCGGACCAAGGACAAATCGGCCCTGCATGTCGCGCGCGACGAGCCGGTGGTGTTCGAGCGCCACGGCCAGCCGGTGGGCGGTCGGGCGAGCCAGACCGGTGCCGGCAACCAGACCCGCCAGGGTGGCCGGGCCGGCTTCGAGTGCCGAAAGCACCAGGGCGGCCTTGTCGAGCACGCCGACTCCGCTAGAGTTGTCCATATGGCAATACTGCCGTCTCAGATCATGGGATGCAAGCGGTAGTGTCTGACAGCACGTGGCGCCCACATCCCTGGGCCTCACCCACCGTCGCCGACCAGCAGCGACTGCGCCCCGGCGTACGAATCAACAGCGCGAGAAGGAGCAACACCATGGGCAAGACCTTGGCCGAGAAAGTGTGGGACGAGCATGTCGTTCGCAGTGCCGAGGGGGAACCCGATCTTCTCTATATCGACTTGCACCTCATTCATGAGGTGACATCTCCGCAGGCCTTCGAGGGGCTGCGTCTCGCCGGTCGGCAGGTGCGCCGCCCGGACCTGACGCTAGCTACCGAGGACCACAACGTGCCGACCCTCGACTGGGACAAGCCGATCGCCGATCCGGTGTCGAAGACGCAGGTCGACACCCTGCGCAAGAACGCGGTCGAGTTCGGCGTCCGGCTGCACTCCCTCGGCGACGTCGAACAGGGCATCGTGCACGTGGTCGGCCCGCAGCTCGGGCTCACCCAGCCGGGCATGACGATCGTCTGCGGTGACAGCCACACCTCGACGCACGGTGCCTTCGGGGCCATCGCGTTCGGGATCGGCACCTCCGAGGTCGAGCACGTCCTGGCTACCCAGACACTGACCCAGGCCAGGCCCAAGACGATGGCAGTCACCATCAACGGCTCGCTGCCCGAGGGGGTCACCGCCAAGGACATGGTGCTGGCCCTGATCACCCACACCGGCACCGGTGGCGGCCAGGGCTTCATCGTGGAGTACCGCGGCCAGGCCATCGAGGAACTCTCCATGGAGAGCCGGATGACCGTATGCAACATGTCGATCGAGTGGGGTGCCAAGGCCGGTCTGATCGCACCCGACCAGAAGACCTTCGACTACATCGAGGGCAAGCCCGAAGCGCCGACCGGCGCCGACTGGGACGCCGCCGTCGAGCACTGGAAGACACTCGTCACCGACGCTGACGCCAGTTTCGACGAAGAGATCGTCCTCGACGCATCGACCATGACTCCCTTCGTTACGTGGGGTACCAACCCCGGCCAGGGAGTCCCGCTCGGCGGAAGTGTGCCGAGCCCCGACGATTTCGCCGAGGCCAACGACAAGATCGCCACCGAGAAGGCCCTGGAATACATGGGTCTCGAGGCGGGCACCGCCATGCGCGACATCAAGGTCGACACCGTCTTCGTCGGCTCGTGCACCAACGGTCGAATCGAGGACCTGCGCCTCGCGGCCTCGATCATCGAGGGGCACCAGGTCGCCGACGGCACCCGACTGCTCGTCGTGCCCGGCTCCGTGCGCGTGCGTCTGCAAGCCCAGGAAGAGGGCCTGGACAAGGTCTTCATCGCAGCCGGCGCCGAGTGGCGCGGCGCAGGATGCTCGATGTGCCTGGGTATGAACCCCGACCAGCTCGTCCCGCAGGAGCGCAGCGCCTCGACGTCGAACCGCAACTTCGAGGGACGACAGGGCAAGGGGGGGCGTACGCACCTCGTCTCGATCCCCGTCGCCGCCGCCACCGCGGTGCGAGGCACTCTCTCCTCGCCCGCCGACCTCGTCACCGCCAGCCAGGAGGCCTGAAGCCATGGATCCCTTCACCACGCACACCGGCGTCGGCGTCCCGCTGCGTCGCAGCAACGTCGACACCGACCAGATCATCCCCGCCGTCTACCTCAAGCACGTGACCCGCACCGGCTTCGAGGACGGGCTGTTCGCCGCTTGGCGCAACGATGAGAACTTCGTGCTGAACAAGCCCGAGTACGCCGCCGGCACGGTGCTGGTGGCCGGCCCCGACTTCGGTACCGGCAGCTCGCGCGAGCACGCGGTGTGGGCGCTGCAGAACTACGGATTCCGCGTCGTCATCTCGTCCCGCTTCGCCGACATCTTCCGCAGCAACTCCGGCAAGGCCGGGATGCTGGCGGCGCAGGTCGACGAGAAGCTGGTGCAGCGCCTGTGGGACTACCTCGAGGAGCACCCCGGCGCCTCTATCACCGTCGACCTCGAGTCGCGCACGGTGCGCGCCGGTGAAGGACCCGAGGCGATCGTGGATTCCTTCGACATCGATGACTACACCCGCTACCGCTTGCTCAATGGCCTTGACGACATCGGCATCACGATGAGTCACGACGCCGACATCGCGTCGTACGAGCAGAGCCGACCGAGCTGGAAACCTGCTACCCAGCGGGTCTGAGCCTTCGTTCGCCCTTCCGCACCCACCAAGAAAGACGGCCCAACACAGGCCGTGGTGATTGTGACCTACGCCACGAATGCCTAGCGTGCCAACCAGACGCCGGGCATCTGACTCGGTTCGTGGGTTCATTGGAAGGGAAACTAGTGAA
>JARICB010000011.1 GCA_029264225.1 Nocardioides sp.
GCGGACGTCGTACGGCGCGTCGCGGCGTACGGCGCGTCGAAGTGGCCCTGGCAGGAAGCACCTCAGGCCGGCTCCACCGCGCCGGGACCGCTTTGCAGGAGGCGTTCGAACTCGCCTTCGTCGAGGATGCGTACGTCGAGTTGTTCGGCCTTCTCCGCCTTCGACCCGGCGTTCTCGCCGGCCACTACGAAGTCGGTCTTCTTCGACACCGAGCCCGAGGCCTTTCCACCGCGGAGGATGATCGCCTCCTTGGCCGAATCGCGGGTGTAGCGCTCGAGGGACCCCGTGACCACGATCGTCAGCCCTTCGAGGGTGCGGGCCATCGACTCGTCCCGCTGGTCGGCCATGGTGACTCCGGCGTCGTCCCACTTCTCGATGATCTCCCGATGCCATGACGACTCGGGCCCGTCGAACCACTCCCGGACGGACGCGGCGATCGTGGGCCCCACCCCGTCGGTGCCGGCCAGGGCCGCCTCATCGGCGGCCTGGATCGCAGTCATCGAGCCGAACTGGGTAGCCAGCGCCCGGGCCGCGGTCGGCCCTACGTGCCGGATCGACAGCGCCACGATGACCCGCCAGAACGCGGCCTTGCGAGCCCGCTCGAGGTTGGCCACCAATTTGGCCCCGTTCGCGCTGAGCTGTGGGCCCTCCTCGCCCTTCTTCGGGGCTCTGGTGAACAGCGAAGTCTTGAGCAGGTCGTCCTCGGCCAGGCCGAAGATGTCGCCCTCGTCGGTCATGACGCCCGCCTCCAGCAGTGCCGCTGCCGCCTCGGACCCGAGCCCTTCGATGTCGAAGGCACCCCGGCCCGCGACGTGGAAGACCCGGTCGAGGAGTTGGGCCGGACACCTGCGGTGGTTGGGGCAGCGAAGATCCTTGTCGCCCTCCTTCTGCTGGACCAGCGTGGTGCCGCACGAGGGGCACTCGGTCGGCATCACCCACTCGGCCAGCCCCTCCGGACGCAGCCCCAGGACTGGTCCGACGATCTCGGGGATCACGTCACCGGCCTTGCGGAGCACGACGGTGTCGCCGGGACGCACGTCCTTGCGCTTCACCTCATGAGCGTTGTGCAAGGTGGCGCGCTCGACCGTGGACCCGGCGACCAGGGTCGGCTCCATCACCCCGAAGGGCGTCACCCGGCCGGTGCGACCGGTGTTGACCTCGATCGCCAGCAGCTTGGCATTGACCTCCTCGGGCGGGAACTTGTAGGCGATCGCCCAGCGAGGCGCCCGGCTGGTTGAACCCAGTCGGCGTTGGAGGGTGACGTCGTCGACCTTGATGACGACCCCGTCGATGTCGTAGTCGACGATGGTGTGCCGGCGCTCCCCCACGTCGGCGATGTAGGCCTCCACCTCAGCCAGGGTCGTCACGACGCTGACCTGGTGGGAAGTGGGCAGGCCCCACGCCCGCATCGTTTCGTACGACGCGGACTGGGCCGTCGGCTCGAAACCCCGCCGGGCGCCGAGACCGTGACAGACCATTCCCAGCGCGCGCGTCGCGGTCACCTTGGCGTCCTTCTGCCGCAACGAGCCTGCAGCAGCATTGCGCGGGTTGGCGAACAACGCCATACCGGCATCGGCCCTCGAGGCGTTGAGTCGCTCGAAGGCATCGCGGGGAAAAAACACCTCACCGCGGACCTCGACCAGCTCGGGAACGGGGGTATCGGTGCCGGCGGTGAGTCGGTGCGGGATGGAGCGGATGGTCTTGACGTTGGGGGTGACGTCCTCACCGGTGCGACCGTCTCCGCGGGTCAACGCCCGCACCAGGCGACCCTGCTCGTAGAGCAGGTTGATCGCGAGACCGTCGACCTTGAGCTCGCAGAGCAGCGCCGGCGACTCCACCCCGTCGCGGCCGAGCCGCGCGTGCCACATCGCCAGCTCGTCGTAGGAGAACGCGTTGTCGAGGCTCTCCATCCGTTGGAGGTGGTCGACGGGCGTGAACTCGGTGGCAACAGCGCCCCCGACCACCTGGGTCGGCGAGTCCGGCGTGCGGAGCTCGGGATACTCCTCCTCAAGGGTCTCCAGCTCGCGCATCCGACGATCGAAGTCGGCGTCGTCGAGCGTCGGATCGTCGAGCATGTAGTAGCGCCAGCGGGCATCCTCGAGGTCCTGGCTCAACTGCTGGTGCAGTTCGCGGGCCGGCAGTGGGGCCGGTTGCACAGGAGGGATGTCCGACTCACTCATGGGCACCAGTCTGCCCGGCGGCACCCACACCGAGATCGACCACCGGGAATATCGACCCTACATTTCTGCTTTGACCCACGCAGTTCGTTTCATCGACGCCCGGGCGTATGAGCTCAAGTCCCCACCGAGAAGTCACTTCGCTAGGAACCTCATGACCGAACAGACCGCCCTGCCCGAGCCGGCTATCGCCCCGGCCGAGCGCAGCCGCCTCCGCTGGGCCCTCGTGCTCATCTCGCTGGCACAACTGATGGTGGTGCTCGACAGCACCATCGCCAACATCGCGCTGCCCTACATCGGCACCGACCTCGACATCAACCAGGCCAACCTCTCCTGGATCGTCACCGGATATGCGCTGACCTTCGGCGGGTTCCTGCTGCTCGGCGGCCGACTCGCCGACCTGTACGGGCGACGCCGGGTCTTCATGATCGGCGTGATCGTCTTCGCGTTCGCCTCCCTGATCGGTGGTTTCGCGCAGTCCGAGTTCATGCTGCTCGGTGCCCGAGGTCTCCAGGGGCTTGGCGCCGCCCTGGCCTCCCCCGCTGCCCTGGCACTGATCACTACGACCTTCCCGGCCGGCCCGCAGCGCAATCGTGCGTTCGCCGTGTATGCGGCGATGGCCGGAGTCGGTGCCGCCGTCGGTCTGCTCCTGGGCGGCTGGCTTACCGGCCTCGACCCGATCCTGGGCCTGGAAGGTTGGCGCTACACGTTCCTGATCGTGGTCCCGATCGGCATCATCGCGGCGGCGTTGGCACCGCGTTTCTTCGCCGAGTCCGAGCGGCATGCCGGGATGCTCGACATCCCCGGCGCCATTACCGGCACCGGAGCACTGCTGGCGATTGTCCTGGGCCTCTCCCGGGCCGCCAACGAGCAGCACGGCTGGGGCGACCCGATGACGGTGGCCAGCCTGGTAGGCGGCCTCGCCCTGCTCGGGCTGTTCCTCCTCATTGAGAGCCGGGTCGAGCACCCGCTCATGCCGTTCGGCATCTTCGCCAACCGGGCTCGGGCTACGGCGTTCGCCGTCATGATGGTCACTCCGGCAGCAATGTTTGCGATGTTCTTCTTCCTCTCGCTCCTCATCCAGCAGGTCGTCGGCTACTCGCCGCTGCACACCGGGGTCGCCTTCCTCCCCTTCTCGATCGCGATGGTCATCTCGGCGACGACCGCCTCCAAGCTGATCAGCCGCGTCGACCCGCGCTTCCTCTCGGGCACCGGCACGCTCCTCGCCGCGACGGCGCTCTTCGGCTTCAGCCGCATCACCGTGCCGGAGGACCCGGCCTCGATCCTGGCCGCGGCTCAGGGCACCCCCCTCGGGGACGGGGTCAACTACTGGACCCAGATCCTGCCCTTCATCATCCTCATGGCGTTCGGCATGGGGCTGAACTTCGTGCCCCTGACCCTGGTTGCGCTGCACCGGTTGAAGGTCGAGGAGAGCGGTATCGGCTCCGGCGTCCTCAACACGATGCAGCAGGTCGGAGGCGCCCTGGGGTTGGCCACGCTGAGCACTGTTGCGCTGCACTTCACCCAGGCCCGCTCCGAGGAGCTCGCACCCGGCATCGCGGAGGCAGCTCAGGGAAGTGGAATGGATGCCGGCACCATCGCTCGACTGGCCGATCTGGGGGCATTCACCGAGGGCGCCACCATGGCGTTCCTCGTCGGCAGCCTGATGATGCTGTTTGCCTCGTCACTGGTGTGGATCCTGCTCAACGTCAAGCACCAGGAACTTGCCACCGAAGGCCCGGCACCGGAGGGTGTGCATCTCGGCTGAGCTGCCCCACCACTGCGAGCCATCCAGGTAGGGCCTGGTAACGAAGGAGTGTCGTGACCGATCCGCTTCTCACCCGTTACGACGTCCCGGACGCTCAAGGCGAGCCGGGTGCGCTGATCCTGATGCTGCACGGCGGCAAGCCGCGCTCCCGTCAGCCGGTCGACGGCCGCAGCGCCTCGTGGCAGCGCTCCAAGTGGATGGCTCGCTCGATCGCCGAAGCCGCGCACCAGACGGCCACCGGCGTGTGGCTGCTTCGCTACCAACAGCGCGGCTGGAACGGCGGTGACGGCCCGATGACGGATGCCCGCGCCGCGCTCGACGAGGTGCGCCGCTGCCACGGTGACATTCCCGTCGTGCTCCTGGGGCACTCGATGGGAGCCCGGGTCGCAGTTCACGTCGCCGACGACCCGTCGGTGACGGGCGTGGTGGCCTTGGCGCCGTGGTGGTCCTCCGGTGAGCCCGTCTCGACCCTGGCCGGTCGCCGCCTCGTCGCGGCCCACGGTCGCAGCGACCGGATCACCTCCTACGCCGAGACGGCGCTGTACGTCGAGCGCGCACGCCATGTGGCGATCGAGGTCAAGCTGCGCGACATGGGCCCGCTCGGGCACTACATGATCAGCGGCGCCAGCTCGTGGAACATCGTGGCCATCGAGGCGAGTCTGCGGATGCTGGGTCAGCACGACAGGCACCGCAGCTCGTAGCCGGACCGGTCACCGAGGCCCGGCTACGGCGCTAGCGATCTCCACTGGCGTGCCCGGCAACGACCGTGGACAGTCGCAGCGCAGAGCGAGCCCAGTCAGACGACGCGCCCGCAAGCCCGCAGCTCGGGGTCACCACCAGCCGGTGCGCCACCTGGTCCGGGTCGAGGCCCAGCACGTCGAGCCAGCGCAGCACCCGTTCGGTGAGCACTCGCTCTTTCGGCACCCGATCGCTCGGCGCGCCGTGGGCGACCACGACCTCCGGATCACTCGATGCCACCACCCCGAGAGCGACCACCAACCCGTCGTCAAGAGCCTGGGCGAGAGCGTCGAGGGCAGCGGCGTCGAGCAGGTCGTGATCAGCGGAAAGTCCCCGGGCCCCGGCTTCGACGAGGAGGGACCAGGGCACTTCCGGGGCACACGAGTGCACCCACGGTTCGGCGCCGGCCGCGGTGATCGCCGTAAGCACCGTCTCCAACTGCGCGGCCGCTTCGGGGGGATGAACGGTCCGGTGCCGACCGAAGCCCGAGGCCGTCGGAACCGCGCCTGCCATGACGGCCGGCAGCATGGGCTCGTCGACCTGGACGATCAGCCGGTCCACACCCGAGAGCCGGCGGCGCAGATCGCGCACGTGATCGCTCAGCCCCTCTGCCAACGCCTGCGCCAGGTCGCGGCGGGCACCGTGGTCGGAGAGCACCTTGTCGCCGCGCGGCTTCTCCACCGTCGCAGCGAGCGTCCACGGGCCGGCGACCTGCGTCTTGAACGCGCCGACGTAGCCCTGCGCCTGTTCCTCCACCTGATCGAGGTCCTGGGCGAGCAACGAGCGGGCCCGCCGCAGATCGACCCCCACCGAGCTCGTCAGCCGCCAGCCAGCAGGCTGCAGATCAGCCCCCAGGCCCGACACCATCGCCAGACCGCGCCCAGTCATCGAGGCGATGGCGCCACGGCCGGGCAGCTCGGGCACATGCGGAAGGTCGGACAGCGTGTCGAGCACCACCGAAACCCAATCGGCGTACGCCCGCGCATCCGCACCTGGATAGGACCCCACACCTGTCGCCAACATGCCCCCATTGTCGCGACGCTCGCCTCGACGCAGAGGGTCGGGCCCGCACAAGGGGTGTTCATGAGAACTCCCTCATCAGCGTCTCGTGGTCGTCTCATCTGGAACGGGGAGCATTCCTCCTATGACTCTTGGACTCGCGCTCGCCGCCAACCTCGTGGCCATCTCCCTGCTGGCGTTCGGCATCTACTTCACCCGGCACCACCGTCGAGACCTGGTCCTTGCCTATGTGGCTCTCAACGTCGGCGTGCTGGCGGTCACGGTGGTGCTCTCCAGCGGCAGCGCGGGACTCGGGCTGGGGCTGGGGCTCTTCGGCATCCTCTCGATCATCCGGCTGCGCTCCGACGCGATCACCCAGGAGGAGGTCGCCTACTACTTCATCGCCCTGGCTCTCGGTCTGGTCAACGGCCTGCACCCGGGACCGGTCTGGCTGGCCCCGCTGGTCTCGGCCATCCTGGTGCTGGTGATGTACGTCGCCGACCACCCCTCATTCGCCAAGGGCACCGGCTACCAGCGGGTCGTCCTCGATCGCGCCATCGCCGACCCCCACCAACTCTCCCAAGAACTGGAGGCGCTCCTCGGGGCCCGCGTTCTCCAGGTGCAGGTCTACGAACTGGATCTGGTGCGCGACGTCACTGTCGTCGAGGTGCGTTTTCGACGTACCCCCGACATGGCGCCTCCCCGCTCACCGCAGGCGATGATCAACGACTACATGCACGACGAGTCGGGCACCCGCTCACTGTCGGTGACGCCGTGACCCTGGCCACGAGCAGGTCGGCCACAGCCGTCGGCATCGTGGCGGCCGGACTGCCCGAGACGAACCTCGACCAGGTGCTCGCAGTGGCCGACCTGCAGAACCGCACAGACCGCAAGTACCTGCTCAACCACCAGCAGTTCAGCGTGCTGGCCCGGGCACTGCTCCGCCACGACCACCGAGTTCTCGAGGTCGACGGGCTGCGCACCTTCAACTACGAGTCCGTCTATTTCGACACCCCCTCACTGGCCCTCTACCGAGCTCACCAGCAGGGTCGACGCAAGCGCTGGAAGGCACGTACCCGTACCTATCTGGATTCCGGCATGTGCATGTTCGAGGTGAAGACCCAGGGCGCACGCGGGTCCACGGTCAAGGATCGCCTGCCCTATGAACTGGCCCACCGCGGTGGCCTGACCACTGCGGCGCACGAGTTCCTGAGCGAGACACTGGAGCGGCAGTACGGCGTCGAAACGCCGGTGCTGGTCCCGACCGTGACGACCCGCTACCGCCGGACCACCTTCGTCGACCTGATCGAGGGCTCACGCGTCACGTGCGACGTGCGTTTGGAGTTCTCCTCGGCCGGGCGGCAGGTCGCCGGGCCCGACCGGGTGCTGGTGGAGACCAAGAGCCACGCCCAGAGCCCCATCGATCGGACCCTGTCCCACCTGGGGGTGCGTCCGCTGAGCATGAGCAAGTACTGCCTGGGCACGGCGCTGCTGCATCCGACATTGCCAGCGAACCGGTGGCACCGATTGTTGACCCACGAGTTCGGTCACCAGCGAGCAGTCTGAGCGCATCGGCAGCACGCCCGGCCAGTGAGTGGTCAGAGGTCCACTCGTGCGGTGGCGGTGATGGTGGCCGACCCGACCACCCGGGTGCCGTCGTAGATCACCGCGGCCTGGCCGGGGGCGATGCCCTCGGCCGGGTCGTGCAGCGTGACTTCGACCCGGTCGCCGTCGACGGTGACCGTGGCTCGGTGCTCGGCACCGTGGGCGCGTAGCTGCACCGTCACCCCGGGCCCCTCCAGCACCCCCGGCACCGTGCCGCACCAGCGTGCCCGGGTGCCGGTGATCCGGTCGACCTGCAAACCTTCGCGTCCTCCGACGGAGACTGTGCCCGAAACCGGCTCGATGTCGAGCACGAAGCGCGCCTTGCCGTCGGCGGCCGGGACTCCGAGCCGAAGGCCCTTGCGCTGCCCGATCGTGAAGGCGACCGTCCCCTCGTGCTGTCCCAACACCGCGCCGGTGGCGGCGTCGACGATGTCGCCGCCGGTGTTGGGGTTGCGGTCGCCCAACTTCTCCTTGAGCCACCCTGCGGTGTCGCCGTCGGCTACGAAGCAGATGTCGTGCGAGTCGGGCTTGTCGGCGACCAGCAGTCCGCGCTCGGCCGCCTCCGCGCGGACGACGTCCTTGGTGGTGTCGCCGAGCGGGAAGAGCGAGCGCGCGAGTTGTTCCTGGGTGAGCACGCCCAGCACGTAGGACTGGTCCTTGCCATGGTCGACCGCCCGATGCATCTCGATCAGACCATCGGCCCCCGTCTGCAGCTGCGCGTAGTGGCCGGTGGCGACCGCGTCGAAGCCAAGGGCGATGCCGCGGTCGAGGACGGCCGCGAACTTGATCTTCTCGTTGCACCGCAGACACGGATTGGGCGTTCGGCCCGCCGCGTATTCGTCCATGAAGTCTTCGACCACGTCCTCGTGGAAGCGATCGGAAAGATCCCACACGTAGAACGGGATGCCGATGATGTCGGCGGCCCGGCGGGCATCGTTGCTGTCCTCGATCGTGCAGCAGCCGCGCGCGCCGGTGCGGTAGGACTGCGGGTTGCGCGAGAGTGCGAGGTGGATGCCGGTGACGTCATGGCCGGCCTCGGCGGCTCGGGCCGCAGCGACAGCGGAATCGACACCGCCCGACATCGCAGCCAGCACCCGCATCAGCGCACCCCTGCCTTGGCCGTGCGGGCACGCTCCACGACCGGCCCGATCGCCTCGACGACGGCATCCACATCTGCCTGGGTCGTGGTGTGGCCGAGCGAGAACCGCAGCGAGTGTCGTGCTTGGTCATCGTCGCGGCCCATGGCGAGCAGCACGTGTGAGGGCTGGGGTACGCCGGCACTGCACGCAGATCCGGTCGAGCACTCGATCCCGCGGGCGTCGAGCAGCATGAGCAGCGAGTCGCCCTCGCAGCCGGGGAAGCCGATATGGGCGTTGCCCGGCAGCCGCTGGTCGGGGTCGCCATGGAGGTGAGCGTCGGGCACGATCTCCACGATCCGCCGTACCAGGTCGTCGCGCAACCC
>JARICB010000018.1 GCA_029264225.1 Nocardioides sp.
GCGATCATGGCGCCCTTGTCGAGGGCTACCTGGGAGAAGTCGAGGGCGGTCACGCTCCATCCCTGCGAGGCGAGCCAGATCGCATTGCGGCCCTCGCCGCATGCCAGGTCGACGGCCAGCCCCGGCGTCAGGTCGACGCACTCGGCGGCCACGAATTCGTTGGGTCCGCGAGACCAGATCAGCTCGGTGGCGGCGTAGCGCTCGTCCCAGTCGTTGGCGTCCATGTGTTCAGGCTAGGTCAGTGGAGAGTGAGGTCAGCGAGGGCTGAGCCACGGGAGCACCGCGACGCGTGCCGACCAGCAGCGACACCGCGAGCGCCGCGCCTCCCCAGGCCATGAGTACGAGGACATCGGTGCCGAGACGCCATGACGGGGCGCCATACATGATGAGCCGCAGGCCGTCGACGGCGTAGGTCATCGGAAGCACCTCATGGAGCCAGTGCAGTGGCTGCGGGATGGTCTGCCAGGGGAACGTGCCGCCAGCGGTCACGAGCTGCAGCACCATCAGGACCAGCGCCAGGAACTGGCCGGGCTGACCCAGCCACACGGTGAAGGCATGCACTATCGCGGTGAAGACGACGGCGATGAGTAGGAGGAACAACCAGGTGCTGGGCAAGTTGGCGGGCGAGATGCCGAGTCCGAAGGCCACGACGAGGACCATCAGGGAGGCCTGTGCCGCCGCGACCACGGCTGAGGGCAGCCAACCTGCGAGAGCAGCGCGCCAACCGTGCACCTTCTCCGCCTCACGACCTGAGACCACCGGTCGCAGGACGATGAAGAGCACGTAGGCGCCGATCCAGGTCGCAAGAGCCAGGAAGAACGGTGCCAGCCCGTCACCATAGGTCCGGGCCTGCGCCTGCGAGCTGGAGTCGATCGCCACCGGGTTCGACACCGTCTCGGCGATCCGCTGACGGGTGGCAGTGTTGGTGACCGGGACCTGGGTCGCCCCCTGGCGCAGGCTTTTCGTCAGTTGCGCGGATCCTTGGCTGAGTTGTTCGAGTCCGGCACTGACCGTGCCCGCGCCGTCGCGAGCGCTCCCCATTCCGTCCACGAGGGCCGGCATGGCATCGGCCATGGCGCGGTTGCCGTCCGCGACCTGTCGAGCCCCGTCGGCCAGTCGGTCGAGGTCGCCGGACAGTTGGCCGACTCGGTGCTCGGCTGCCGTGACCCGGCCTCCTACCCGGTCATAGACCGAGAGCACTGCGCCTCGTTGCTGACCGTTGAGGCCGCGGGCCTTCATGGTGGCGATCAGCTGGTTGCGGTTGGCCGCATAGTCGCTGCGGACCCGGCGCACGGCGTCGGCGACCCGGTCGCCGGTGGCCGCGATGCGGGCGTTGCCGTCGGCGACCTGCCCGGCCCCACTGGCCAACTGCGCCGTCTTGTCGGGCAGGGGTGCCACCTTGGCCGCCATGGTGTCGAGTCCTGCTGCGAGTCGCTCGGCACCCGCCCCCGCCTTGTCGATGCCCTGGTGCAGGGTGCCAGCGCCGGCAGCGCCCTGCACGAGTTCCTTGCGGACGTCGGAGATGCCGAGCAGGAAGTTGGAGGTCGCCTCCGCGGAGACCCGTTCGGAGATGGCCTCGCGCACCTTGGTGATCACGGTGTTGGCGATCGTCGTGGAGAGATAGGAGTTGGCGTCGTTGGTGACCATGCGCAATTGGGCCTGGTGGGGGTCGCTGCCCGCGCTGCTGGTGAGCGCTGCGGAGAAGTCCGGGGGGATGACGAGGGCGAAATCGTAGTCGCCGTGGGCCACGCCCGAGCGAGCATCGGCCGCGTCGACCCGCTGCCAGTCGAAGTCGCCCTGTTCAAGGAGTTGGGCGGCGACCTCGTTGCCCGCCTCGACATCACGCCCGTCGGAGGTGGTCGTCCCACGGTCGCTGACCACCAGGGCCGCGGGCACCCGGTCCAG
This sequence comes from Nocardioides sp., assembly GCA_029264225.1. Lineage (GTDB taxonomy): Bacteria > Actinomycetota > Actinomycetes > Propionibacteriales > Nocardioidaceae > Nocardioides. The sequence continues at coordinate 1,906 of JARICB010000018.1, forward strand.
TCCGCCGTAGGGGTCGTGGTTGGCGTAGAGGTAGAGGCCCGCGTAGATGCTCGGCACCAGCGTCAGGGCCAGGATCGTCACCGCTCCGAGTCGCGTGGAGAAGTGTGAGCGCAGTTCGCGCAGTGCCAATCGCAGCGAGGTAGGGGTCCGAGACGTCATGGTACGAAAGCGTACCCTCGTTCTGGTACGATGGCGTACCATGAGCGCCGTGATGCCTGACACCCCCCGCGCCAGAGTGTTGGCCGCATTGGCGGAGGTGGTCGGCGAGCACGGGCTGCCGGCCACGACGGTGGCCGAGGTCGTCCGCCGCGCAGGCACGTCCAGGCGCACGTTCTACGAGCACTTCACCGACCGCGACGATGCCTTCCTCGCGCTCTACCGCGAGCGCGGTGATGTCGCACTGGCCGCGGCCGCCGACGCGGTTCAGTGGGCGGGGCAGGACCCCGACGCGCAGCTGCGGGCGGGGGTCGCGGGGCTGTTGCGTGGCCTCGACGGAGGGATCGGACGTCACCATGCCATCGACGTGATCGGGCTGGGGGACCGCGGGTTGGCGGCCCGGCGCCAGCAGATCGACGCCCTGGCTGAGCGCTTCCGCGCCGTGTTGGACGGCGTACGCCCAGGTCGCCCCCCGCTCAGTGATGCACTCGCCATCGCGGTGGTGGGCGGCGTACAGGAGCTCATCCTTCGGCGGATCGAGCGCGGGGAGCGCATCGGTCCGGACAACGACGGCCTGGCCGAGGAGATCCTGGAGCTTTTGCGGGCTGTGGTCAACTGAGGAGACGAGGCCTCGATCGGGCCGGCTCGCTACGGTCGGGGCAAGTTGTTGTACGGACCAACGGAAGGAGCGCTGATGAGCACCAATCGACGCACCATGGCTGCCACTCCCGAGACCGTGTGGGAGGTGTTGGCGGACGGCTGGCTCTACCCGTTGTGGGTCGTCGGTGCCTCGCGAATGCGCAAGGTCGACGCAGGGTGGCCGTCAGTCGGCGCACGGCTGCACCACTCGGTCGGTTCCTGGCCGCTGTTGCTCGACGACACCACCGAGGTGCTCAAGTGCGAGGAGTGGGAGCTGCTCCAGTTGAAAGCCCGCTCCTGGCCGTTCGGAGTGGCTCACGTGACGATCCGGATCGAGGCCCGCGAGGGCGGGTGCGACGTCGTGATGGAGGAACAGGCAGTCTCGGGTCCGGGAGCCGTAGTGCCTCAACCCATGCAGGATCCGTTGCTGGCGTGGCGCAACGTCGAAGCACTGCGTCGCCTGGCCTACCTGGTCGAACGACGTCCGTGAGTGCGAGCCCGGGCGCCCATCGTTGTGATGGGCGGATCGGGTGAACGGACATGTTTGGCGGCGCGTCGAACGACCACATGTCACCCTGACCGGTCCTGGTCAGGGTGGGGCTGCGGGAGGTGCGGACACTTATGGTCGTCCGACACGCCGTACGGGAGACTGCATTCAAGCCCAACGGTCGAACCCCGACCGGACGCGGGTCAGGTCAGATCTGGTGATGGTCGCTGGTGAACGCTGTCCGCCCATGTTGCGCGGCCAGTCGACTTCCTGTCACCGGGGCCACGTGATTTCACGCTCGTTCAAGCTTTGGCGAGACCTTGGTCCGAGCGTACGTCGTCGGCTGCGGACGCAGGACCTCAAGGTGCCGCGCATGTCGAAGGCGATCTCGGCGTCACGCCCAACCTCCTGGGCGACCTGCCCAGTGGCTGCCGGGTTGTCGGACGTCCGGGGCAGCGTCCGACGAGGGGGTTGGTGTGGCTGCCGGGTTGTCGGACGTTCGGGACAGCGTCCGACGAGGGGGTTGGTGTGGCTGCCGGGTTGTCGGACGTCCGGGGCAGCGTCCGACGATGGGGTTGGTGTGGCTGCCGGGTTGTCGGACGTCCGGGGCAACGTCCGACGAGGGGGTTGGTGTGGCGTGATCGCCTGCGACGTCGGGCATCGAGAATCCCCCGCCGCCCAGGGTCACCACCGTTCCACTTCTGCGCATCACGACGGCACCCTACGAGGTCTCCCGGATTTGCTGGCCAATGGTGTCGATCGCCGCCGCCCTCACCGACTGCCACGACCCGTCGAGCGTGGTCGTGTCCTGCTGCACGGCACGAAGGCGCTCAGGCCCCGCCGTGCTGGGCTGACATTGTCGGTGCGCGGTGTCACAGTGCACTCATGCGATCTCGGGAGATCAGCGGGCAGGTCACACAGCAGCCACGGCGCTTCTACGACGGCGGGGTGCTGCCGATCGACGGCCGGATCGGATTACCTCCTGACCCGGAGCGCGACCCACGGATCGTGCTGGAGCGACACACGGACGGCGGTGGTGAACTGTTCAGCCTCGAACGCCGCGTTGCCTATCTCGACCGGCACTTCGGGGAGATCCTGGTGCCTGCATCGCCCGACTTCCGCACCGACCTGACCTCCACCCCCGCCCTGTTCACCTGGTTGGTGCCCAAGACCGGGGCCCACCTGCCGGCGGCGCTGGTCCACGACGCCCTCGTTGCCGGTGGTGGGGAGCCGTCGTATGACTCGACGTCGGGGCACACCATCGACCGGGTCGAGGCCGACCGGGTCTTTCGCGACGCGATGGCCGACACCGGCACGGGGGTGATTCGCCGGTGGATCGTATGGGCGGCGGTCACCGTCGCCACGGTGTTCACCCCCGGTGGGCTGCCGTGGCCGCCGAGACTCAACTGGCTGCACCGGGTAGGGGCTGCCACCTCGATCGTTGCGGTCATCTATCTCGGCTATTGCGCGACCTGCGATCTGTTCGATCGGGAGTGGTGGCTGGCGTGGCCGCTGCCGTGGATGGGGGAGCGTGTCTGGTGGGTGGAGATCATCGGTGGTCTGTGCGGGGCGATTGCGATCCCGCTCGTGCTCAGTGTGCTGTGGGGTCGGTTCCGGATAGCTGGCGTGATCGTCGGGGTGATGCTGGCCGTGCTGCTGCACGTGACGGTGGCGCTGGCGTTGATCTCGCTGAGCTACCAGGGCCTGGAGCGACTCGCCATGCGGGAGCCGACACTCGCACGGGCATTGGCGACCATCGTCGCCCTGGCAGCACTGGCGGGGCTCCTATGGTTCAGCCTCGGCTGAACGGTCGGCGGATCGCGGGGGGCCTCAGCGCAGGGCGTACGTCGCGACCGAGACGCCGACGTAATGGGTAACGAAAGCAAGGATGGTGAAGGTGTGGAAGACCTCATGGAATCCGAACCACTGCGGCCACGGGTTGGGTCGTTTGGTGCCGTAGACGATCCCGCCAAGCGTGTAGAGAGC
>JARICB010000051.1 GCA_029264225.1 Nocardioides sp.
AAGATGTTGTCGGTCTCGAACATCTCCCCCGACGAGGTGCGGGTCAGCATGTTGAGCGCGGCCTTCGCCATATTGGTGTGGGGGTGCCCGGCGCCCTTGTAGCGGCGTCCGAACTGACCCTCCATCGCCGAAACATTGACGACGTAAGCGCGTTTCGACGATGCCGAGCGGGCCGCCGTGGCCAGCGCCGGGCGAAGCCGCGAGACCAGCAGGAATGGAGCGATCGAGTTGCACAGCTGCACCTCGAGGAGTTCGAGCGGGTTGACCTCACCGACGGTCTGGGTCCACGAGTTGTTGGTCTGCAGATCGGGCAGCAGGCCGCCCGCATCCACGGCCGTCCCGGCGAGGTGCGCGTCCAGGGAGGCGTTGCCGGCGCTCAACGAGAGGGCGGTCAGCGACGCAGCACTGTGGGCGGCCAGGGCGGCGGCCTGCGACTCGCCCTCGTGGTGGGCGATCGCCGTGTCGGCCAAGGCACCGGCGATCGCGGCCGGGTGGGCCTCGGAGATGTGGTCGAACGTGACCATCTCGGGCAGCGGGCGGTCGAGTGGGAGGGGTGCGGTCTCGGCGTCGACCAGCGGAGCGTAGGCGCCTGGCGTGCGGCGTACGGTCTGGCAGGCGTTGTTGATCAGGATGTCGAGCGGCCCGGCAGCAGCGACGTCGTCGGCCAGCGAAATGACCTGCGTCGGGTCGCGCAGGTCGATGCCGACGATCTTGAGCCGGTGCAGCCAGTCGGCGCTGTCCTCGAGTGAGGAGAAACGACGGACGGCATCCTTGGGGAAACGGGTCGTGATCGTGGTGTGGGCGCCGTCACGCAGCAGCCGTAGCGCGATGTACATCCCGATCTTGGACCGGCCGCCGGTCAGGAGTGCGCGCTTGCCGTTCAGGTCGGTGCGCTGGTCGCGTTTGGCGTGGTTGAACGCCGCGCAGCGCGGGCACAGCCAGTGGTAGAAGGCATCGACCAGGGTGAAGTCCTCCTTGCAGATGTAACAGCCGCGGGCGTTGATCAGCTCGCCGGCGAAGGCGCCCTTCGCGCTCGAGACCAGCGCAATACCGGCGGTCTCATCGTCGATCCGAATCGGCGACCCGGTCGCGGTCAGCTCGGTGACCGCTCGATCGTGGGCCAACTCGTCGGCGCGCTTGTTCTGCTTCCGCTCGGCCTTGATCGCCTTGTACATGTGCGCCGCAGCCCGCTTCACCCGGACGTGGTCGGGGTGGTCGTGCTCCACCAGGTGGAGGCTCTCGAGGACCCGGATCGTGGTCGCCAGGTCGTCGGGATCGATCCCTGGGCGGCTGGTCTCGGTCACCGGAGGATCCTACGGCGCCGGCCCGGGCGGGTGGCATTCGTCGTACGGCCCGGGGTGTGGGTGGCGTGCGTCGTACGGCCCGGGTGTGGGTGGCGTGCGTCGTACGGCCCGAACTTCGAGATCGAATTCCTAGGTTAGTGGGCAATGCTTGGGCCGATAGCCTAGGAAATCACCGGCCAGCCGGTGAATCTCGGGGCCCCCGAGGCGAGGATCAGGCGGTGCGCTCGCGAGCGAGCGCATCCTGTTGAGGGGAACCCTCGATCCGGACCCGGTCCTGGCGCAGCCCGTGGGCGATGCCCCACAACACGGCCTTGGAGCGGCTGTCGACATCGATCTTGCGATAGCACGAGCGGATGTAGGACTTGATCGAGTTGACCGACAGCGAGGTGCGCTCGGCGATCTCCAGGTTGCTCAGTCCCATCGTGATCAGGGACAGCACCTCGGCCTCGCGGGCGGTCAGCCCCTCCTCGCGTCCGGGCCAGTCACCGCCGATCAGGGCGCGGCGACCCGGCGCCGGCGACATCACGGTGCGACCCGTGTGGATGAGCTGGAGGGCCTCGACCAGTTGACCTGCCGAGAGGCTCTTGGAGAGATAGCCCGAGACGCCCATTGCGACCGTCTCGCGCGCCAGCCAGGGCTGGAAGTTCCAGGTGTAGACCGCCACCTTGCCAACATGGGGGTTCGCCAGCAACCGGGCGACGTTGGGGCGGTTGCCCTGCCCCATGCCGAAGGTGTCGTAGAGGGCGATGTCGACCGGATTCACCACGGGTTTCGAGGCGTTCAGCTCCACGACGCGGACGCGGTCGCCGTAGTTGCGCAGCATCGAGTCAAGGCCTCGTACGACAATTTCGTCGTCATTGACGAGCGCAATCTGGATCGGCATGGCGCTGAGCCTACGTCGCCGATGCCGTGAACGAGGATTCATGTGCCACGCGCGTGAGCGCGCGAATGCTCATCCGTTGCCCAGTCAGAGATCGATACAGCGGTTCACTCACACCGCGATCGGCACCATCCCCACCTTTTCGTAGAGGCCCAACGCACCCGTGCGGGAGTCGGTGCTCAGTTCCGACGCTGTGGCTCCGTGCTCGCGGGCTCGGGCGAAGGAATCCACCAGCAGGGCCTGCGCGATTCCTTGGCGGCGCTCGTCGCGGCGTACCGCGAGGCGAGAGACATAGGCGGTCGAGGTGTCCGCTGAGATGAACACCAGCGCAACGCCGATGATCGCCCCCGTCGGGTCGAGGACGACTCGCAGGTTCCAGGGCGCGTAGCCCGGCCGTTCGAAGGTGGCGCCCGCGAAGTCCTCGTAGGTCTCACGCTCCCGGATCGACCACTCGAGGAACGCGTCCTCCAGCACTGCGTGAGCAGCGCGTAGCTCGGCCTGGTCGGCGCCTCGGACCAGATATCCAGGTGGCAGCGCCCGGGCCGCGATCTCGGTGCCCTCGGGTAGTCGCAACACCCAACTTGTCCAGCGGATCCGGTAGCCCAACGCTGCCAGCAGTCGGTCTCCGGCCGATCCCTCGGGCACCGGCATGCCCACCACCGTCGAACCACGTGATCGCGCCAGGGCTCGCAGCCAAGCAGCCAGCCAGGTGCCGATGCCGCGGCCGCGATACGAGGGACGGACAGCCGCGTCGGCGCGGTCGGGCCCGATCAACTCGGCGTAGGCGACGAGCAGGTCGTCGTCGAAGAGCGCCACCGATGACGACGTGAGGTCGTAGCTCGGCACGGCCCAGTCGCTGATCAGGTCGGCCTCTTCGATATCCACCTGCCCGGTGTCCTCGCGCTCCTGCGCCGCGATCAGCTCGAACAGGAGTTGTGAATCGCTTCTGGTCAGCGCTCGTGCCGTGAGGCCCGGGGGCAGGGCGGAGTCGCTCATGGAGTCAATTGTGGGGGGCGCCAGGGGCGCTGACGAGCGATTTTCGGTTCATCGTAGGCACTCGCTGACGTGGCGTGACGGGGATCGCGCGGTCCGCGAATGGGGCCCCGCAGCGTCGGAAGCACTACCGTTGCACCGTGAGTGACCTTCCCCAGACCGACAGTACCGACGCCGCGACCGCCCCCGAGCAGACCTTCAACGACCTCGGACTCGCGCCCGCGGTGCTCAAGGCGCTGGCCGATGTGGGCTACGAATCGCCCTCCATGATCCAGGCGCAGACGATCCCGCCGCTTCTCGAGGGCCGCGACGTCGTGGGCCTGGCCCAGACCGGCACCGGCAAGACCGCCGCCTTCGCGCTCCCGATCCTCTCCCAGCTCGACATGTCCCAGAAGACCCCGCAGGCGCTGGTCCTGGCGCCGACGCGTGAGCTCGCGCTCCAGGTCTCCGAGGCGTTCGAGAAGTACGCCGCCCACCTCAAGGGTGTCCGGGTGCTGCCCATCTAC
>JARICB010000115.1 GCA_029264225.1 Nocardioides sp.
AAGCAACTCGTTGACGCCGGCCTGGTGACCCGCGTACAGCGTGGCAAGTGGGCCTTCTTCACTGTCGTCGACACGACCCTGAGCACCCTCAGCGACGCGCTTCGACCTCAAAGCACCCCTGGCCCGCAAGGTGGCTAGCGTGCCGCGGTGACTTCGATCTGGCGACAGTTCGGCAGGCGAGCGCTGGTTGCCATTGACGCTCCTCGAAATTCGCCGGCTACGCCGTACTGCTTCCGGTGGCGCCACCGTGGGCAGTCCATGGTGGCGCAAACCTCGGCAGGGGGGTCATCGCCTACGGGGATCACACATCGCCGGTTCGTGGGATCGAGGCGGCGTGCGATGCGTGGCGACCCATGGCAAACCGTCACGGCGGTTCAACGCGGTGAGAAGCAGAGCCGAGATTCCTACGATGAGAAGGAGCGCGATCGCGGTAGTCATGGCAGCAATCATCCGGCGCCATCACTTCTGCCAAAAGTGGCTGTAATGACACTCTCCATTGATTTTCCGCCAGCATGGAAGCAGGATGCCCGCATGCGGAAAGTTGCTGTAGTGGTCCAGGACGGGGCCCACCCGTTCGGCTTGGGAGCGCTGTGTGAAGTGTTCGCCGAGCCCTATCACCCCGATGACGACAATCCCGTCTTCGACTTCGTGGTGTGCGCGACCCGTCCCGGTCGGGTGACCGGCTCGGCGGGCTTCGATCTCTACGTCGAGCACGGGCTCGACGCTGCCGCTGACGCTGATCTGGTGTGCATCAGCCCCGCCGATCACTACCTCACTCCTGCTCCCGAGGTGGTGGAGCTGGCTCGTGCGAGTCATGAGCGAGGCGCCGTCGTCTTCGCGCACTGCACGGCGACTTTCATCCTGGGAGCTGCAGGGCTCCTCGCCGGAAGAGCCTGCACCACGCACTGGCGCTATACCGACGAGCTCGCCGCGCTGTATCCCGAGACAACGGTCAAGCCAGAGGTGCTCTACGTCGACGACGACCGGGTAGTGACCGGGGCCGGCTCCGCAGCCGGGGTCGACGCCGCAATCCACGTGTTGCGAACCTCCCATGGTGGCAAGGCCGCCTCGGATGCAGCTCGCCGGATCGTGCTCCCGGCGCATCGCGACGGGGGCCAGGCCCAGTTCATTCGCACATCGATGCCCGTGTGCGACGCCGAGACGCTGGCTCCGCTCCTGACCTGGATCCGGGAGAACCTCCAGCAGGATCTCTCGGTCACTGCGCTGGCCCTACGGGCGGCGATGGCTGAACGAACCTTTGCTCGCAGGTTCGTCCAGGAGACTGGCGCCACACCACACGGATGGATCACCGCCCAGCGGGTGCTGCGAGCCGAGGAACTCCTCGAGGGCAGCGATCTCGCAGTCGAGCAGATCGCCCACCAGGTCGGATTCTCCTCGGGCGGAACGCTGCGACACCAGTTCACCAAGGTTCGTGGCATCAGCCCCCAGCAATACCGACGGCGCTTCGCCAGCATCTGTAGCCCTGTCAGGGCGTGAGCCTGCTCACGCGAGCGACGCCGCACCCGCCTGACCGACGCATCCGCGCAAGTCTCGATTCGACTTGCCCCCCGACCCCATGTTGTCGTGTGGACGCCGCAGGCTGTGTCCTCCAGATGAGAGGCGCCTCCCCTTCGTGAGGTGTTGCGCGTCGCGGCCTCGATGCCCACACAGTCGGTGTCGCGTCCAAGCGCCCCAGGCGGCGCACCAGATTTTGCGAGGTCATTGCACGTGCTTGTCACTAACAAAACTTTTCCCCACCACCACTCACGCGGCCGCCTCAAGGCCCTGGCCGCCGGCACCGCCGCGACCGCCCTGGCATTCAGCCTCGTGCCCGGCACTGCCTCGGCCCAGGAGCCGACGGATGCCCGGGCCGACGGCAAGGTCTCCGTAAGCCTCAAGGTCGCCACCCAGCCAGCCGTGGAAGTCAGCGCCGAACCTCGCGCCTGGCCGGCCGGGCTGATCGAGAGCCACGGCGTGGCCATCGATGACGACGACCTGGTCGAGGTCGTCCGTAACGGACGTCAGGTCACCGGCGACCGCAAGCGTGTCAGGACCGGCGACACCGTGCGTCTGGTCGCAGTCGAGAAGCACCGCAAGACCAAGACCACGCGGGTCCGTGCCGGGGTCGTAGAGGTCCCCACCACCAAGCTCGCCCCCGGCCGCCGCAAGACGGTCCGCGCGGGCAAGGCCGGTGTCCGACGAGTCGTTGCTGTGCACACGTTCCACAACGGCGAGCCGGTGAAGTACCGCGTCGTCACCCGCAAGATGGTCCGCGAGCCGCGGGCGCGTCGGGTGCTGGTCGGCCGCGAGCCCTGGTCCGTCCCGGGCACGGATGGCCTCAACTGGGGTGCGCTGGCGGGATGTGAGTCTGGCGGCAACCCGCGGGCGGTCAACCCGGCGGGCTACTACGGCCTCTACCAGTTCAACGTCGCCACGTGGCACGGTGTCGGCGGCTCCGGCCTGCCGCACCAGGCTTCCGCCGGCGAGCAGACCTACCGCGCCAAGCTGCTCTACAAGTCGCGCGGCCGCTCCCCGTGGCCCACCTGCGGCCGACTGCTCTGAGCTCCACCCCATCACTGCGGCCGGTGTCTCACACCCCGGCGCCGTAGACACGCGGACATTGGTGCCCCCGCGGGAGCGACAGCACGCTCACGCCGACCCGCGAGCGCGACCATTGTCCGCGTGTCTACGCGCACGAATCGGCTGCCGGGCTCACCGAGGGGTCGGCAGCCACGTGAGCTGCCCGTCATACCGGGCAACCGAGCCGTTCGAGACCTCGATCCACGGTGCCTGCGTCAGCGACTGGCCGAGCAGGTGCGCCACCGCGGCTCGGATCGCATCGCCGTGGCTGACCAGCACCGTCGCCGCGCCGGAAGCCGGGTCTGCCAGGTCCGCCAGAACTGCGGCCAGCCGGCGGCGTAACTGCCCCACCGACTCGCCACCCGCGAGTGGCAGTTCGGGATCAGACCAGTCGTGCAGTTCCGCCTGCGCCCAGGAGTCCTCGTAGCTGCGCCCCTCCAACTCCCCCAGGTGTTGCTCGCGGAGGCGGGCGTCCAGTTGTGGATCCAGCCCGACCCGCTCCCCCACGATCCGGGCAGTCTCGAGCGCGCGCACCAGGTCGCTGGTGACCAGGCGATCGACGGAAAGACCGAGGCGCGTCAGGTCAGCTGCGATCGCCTCAGCGGCGCCCTCGGCCTGCGCGCACCCGAGCGCCGTCAAGGCGGGATGGCTCGTCTGGCCCTGTGTCAGCCGCCGCACGTTCCACTCCGACTGACCGTGCCTGACGAAATAGACCGGGGGCTGCACGGAGCACAGTCTCCACTACGCTGACCATGCCCATGGTGCAGGAACCCGGTGAGAATCCGGGGCGGTTCCGCCACTGTGACATCTCGGCCCTCGCGGTCGGATGCAGCCAGACACTGGCCACGGGCATCCCACCGATGGACGGGGCGAGAACCCCGGAGGAGGAACGACCTGCTGTGCGTATTGCCCTGCTTTCCACGTCCGACACCGATCTGCTGAGTGCTCGGGCCTCCGGCGCCGACTACGTCTTGGCGAATCCGGCTCGAGCCGGTCACCAGTCGATGGCGGAGGTGATCGAAGGCTGCGACCTCGTCGTCGGTCGCCTGCTCGGCTCACCGCACGACCTGTGTACGGGCTTTACCCGGATCGCGGCCACCGGTATGCCGGTGGTGATCCTCGGCGGCGAGCAGCAGCCCAACGCCGAACTGATGGAGCTGTCCTCGGTGCCGATCGGCGTCGCGGCCGAGGCCCATCGCTACCTGGGCGAGGGCGGCCCGGAGAACCTGCGCCAACTCCACGCCTTCCTCTCCGACACGGTGCTGCTGACCGGTGAGGGATTCGACGCCCCCGCCGTTCTCCCGACCTGGGGGTACGCCGCACGCCCGGCCGGAGACGTCAACCTCCCGCGTATCGGGGTGCTCTACTACCGCGCCCACGAGGCGAGCGGCAACACCGCGTTCGCCCATGCCCTGGCCGATGCCGTCGACGCCACCGGCCAGGGCGTCGCAGTGCCCATCTTCGCCGGCTCACTGCGGGCCGCCACCGACGATCTCTACGACGCGCTCGGCACCCTCGACGCACTCGTGGTCACCGTGCTGGCGGCCGGCGGCAGCGTGCCCTCCACCGCGAGCGCCGGCGGCGACGACGAGGCGTGGGACGTGGCCCGGATGGCGGCCCTCGACATCCCGGTGATCCAGGGCCTCTGTCTCACGAGCAGCCGCGAGGAGTGGGCCGCCTCCGACGACGGCGTCAGCCCGCTCGACTCAGCGACCCAGATCGCGATCCCCGAGTTCGACGGCCGCATCATCACCGCGCCCTTCTCCTTCAAGGAGACCGACCAGGACGGGTTGCCCCACTACGTCGCCGACCCGGAGCGCTGCGACCGGGTCGCCCGGATCGCGGTCAACCACGCCCGACTCCGTTCGGTGCCCAACAGCGAGAAGAAGCTCGCGCTGGTGCTCTCGGCCTACCCCACCAAGCACGCCCGGATCGGAAACGCCGTCGGCCTCGACACCCCCGTCTCGACGGTCCGGCTGCTGCGCCGACTGCGCGACGCTGGCTACGACCTCGGCAGCGACAACCCGGTCGTGGAGATCCTCGGTCGCGACGGCACCGACACCGAGGCCGGCGACGCCCTGATCCACGCCCTGATCGCCGCCGGCGGCCAGGACGAGGAGTGGTTGACCAGCGCCCAGCTGACCGACGCGCATGTGCGGATCAGCCCGGAGTCCTACGACGCGTGGACCCGTGACCTGGATAAGGATCTGCGCACCGCCATGGTCGAGGCGTGGGGCCCGGCTCCCGGCAGCCTGTTCGTCAACGACGCCGGCGAGCTGGTGCTGGCCACCCTGCGGGCCGGCAACATCGTGCTGCTGATCCAACAGCCGCGGGGCTTCGGTGAGAACCCGGTCGCGATCTACCACGACCCCGACCTTGCTCCGAGCCACCACTATCTGGGCGCCTACCGCTGGCTGGGCGCCGCGTCCGAGGAGGGGGGTTTCGGCGCCGACGCCGTCGTCCACCTCGGCAAGCACGGCTCGCTGGAGTGGTTGCCCGGCAAGAACGCCGCCCTCTCCGCTTCGTGCGGCACCGACGCGGCGCTGGGCAGCCTGCCGCTCGTCTACCCGTTCCTGGTCAACGACCCGGGCGAGGGCGCGCAGGCCAAGCGCCGCGCGCACGCCACGATCGTCGACCACCTGGTGCCGCCGATGGCGCGCGCCGAGTCCTACGGTGACATCGCCCGGCTCGAGCAGTTGCTGGACGAGTACGGGAACATCGCCTCGATGGACCCGGCCAAGCTCCCGGCCATCCGCGCGCAGATCTGGACGCTCATGCAGGCCGCGCACATGCACGAGGACCTGGGGCTCGAGCAGCGTCCCGGGGACGAGGAGTTCGACGACTTCCTGCTGCACGTGGACGGCTGGCTGTGCGAGATCAAGGACGTCCAGATCCGCGACGGCCTGCACGTGCTGGGCCAGGCGCCGCAGGGCCAGTCACGCGTCAACCTGGTGCTCGCGATCCTGCGGGCCTCGCAGGTGTGGGGTGGCGAGTCCGGGGCGGTCCCCGGGCTGCGCCGGGCGCTGGGGCTGGCCGAGGGCGCGCCCACCGAGGCGGTGGACCGCGTCGAGGCGCTGGCCACCGCGCTCGTCGAGGGCATGGACGCGCGCGACTGGGACGTGGCCGCGGTGCCGGAGGTCCTGGCCGCCGCGGGACTCACCCCGGCGGGAGCCACCGACGGCCGTGACTCCGCAGTCGGGGGCGACGACGAGGTGGCGCAGGTGCTCGGGTTCGCCGCCCGTGAGGTGGTACCCCGCCTGGCCGCCACGGTCGACGAGCTGGACGCCGTCATGCACGCCCTGGACGGCGGGTTCATCCCGGCCGGGCCCTCGGGATCGCCGTTGCGGGGCCTGGTCAACGTGCTGCCCACGGGGCGCAACTTCTACACCGTCGACCCGCGCGCCATCCCGTCCCGGCTGGCCTGGCAGACGGGCCAGGCGATGGCCGAGTCACTGGTCCAGCGCTACCTGGACGAGACGGCGGAGTATCCGACGTCGGTCGGTCTTTCGGTATGGGGCACGAGCGCG
>JARICB010000126.1 GCA_029264225.1 Nocardioides sp.
TCGCGATGCCATCACGATGCTGGAGGCCATGGGCATCTCGGTGGAGTACAGCCACCACGAGGGCGGCCCGGGCCAGCAGGAGATCGACCTGCGCTACGCCGACGCGCTCTCGACGGCCGACAACATCATGACGTTCCGTACGGTCGTGCGTGAGGTGGCGCTGAGCCAGGGCATCTGGGCCAGCTTCATGCCGAAACCCTTCACCACCCACCCGGGCTCCGGGATGCATACGCACGTCAGCCTGTTCGAGGGGGACCGCAACGCCTTCTACGAGGCAGGCTCGGAATACCAGCTGTCCACGACCGGGCGACAGTTCATCGCCGGGGTGCTGCGGCACGCCAGCGAGATCAGCTGCGTCACGAACCAATGGGTGAACTCCTACAAGCGGCTGATCGGCGGTGGTGAGGCCCCGTCCTACATCTGCTGGGGCCACAACAACCGCTCGGCCATGGTCCGGGTGCCGATGTACAAACCCAACAAGGGTCAGTCCACCCGGGTCGAAGTGCGCACCATCGACGCGGCCTGCAACCCCTACCTCGCCTTCGCCGTCGTCCTGGCCGCTGGCATGAAAGGGATCGAGGAGGGCTACGAGCTCCCGCGCGAGGCTGAGGACGACGTCTGGTCGCTGTCAGAGCGCGAACGGCGGGCGTTGGGCATCGAGCCGTTGCCGAAGAGTCTCTACGACGCCATCCGGATCGCCGAGGACTCCGAACTCCTGGCCGAGACCCTCGGCGAGCACGTCTACGACTTCTTCCTCCGCAACAAGCGGGCGGAGTGGGAGGAATATCGTGGACAGGTCTCCGCCTTCGAGCGAGACCGGATGCTGCCGGTCATCTGAAGCCCTACCAACTGAAGACCGGCCTGATCCCCAGCGGGGGTGGGGCCGTGTCGGCGGCGGGGGACGGTTCCGGCGTTGCGCCGCTCGACTCGGCTGCTGCGCGCAACCGTTGCGGGAAGTCCCAGATGCCGGGATTGTCGCCGCTGGTGCTCTCGGCAAGCATCCGCAGGTAGAACGCCGGCATGTGGTGGGCCTGGACCCACACCACTGCCGTCGGTGAGACCGCGACCTGCCGCAACTCGCTGAGGTCGAAGCTGCGACGACTCACTCGACCCTGGGCAACGAGTCGACCGTCGCTGAGGGTGACCCGGCGCCACAGGTCGGAGAGCAGGTAGAGCCCAGCCATGAGAAAGACGGCGCCGAGGAGGTTCCCCTTCCAGGCGAGGGCCGCCAGGCCGACGAGAGTGAGCACGGGCCCAGCGGTGGCCGCCACCAATCTCTTGGTGGAGTGCGGCCGGGCAACGAGGACGTTTGATCCCGAAGTCATGGGGCATGTTTTCACAGCCGTCGTCCTCCCAAGGAGATCATGTTGTCCGAGTTCCACGTCCAGCCAACTGCCCTCGACACCTATGCCGGCGTCCTGGCTGGTGGTGGTGACCCCGTCAACCTTGACCAGGCCTTCCGCGAGACCGCGCTCAGCTATATCCGGTCCTATTCACACGTTCCGCACGATCCTGGTGACCTGTTCTCCGAGATCTACAAGGCAAACGCGTCAGTCGTCAGCAGGCTCGAAGCCCAGATGCCGCGGATCGCCGAGCTGTATGGGCTCTCCGCCGAGGCGCTGAGGACCAGCGCAACCGACTATCGCAACACCGACTTTGAGCGCGCCAAGGCCGCAGACGTCCTGATCCCCGGCGTCCAGGGCCCGCCGCTCGACCCCGGTGCAGAAGGGGCCGGCAACATCGTCGATCCCGTACCTGCGCTGGCGGGAGTCCCCTCCAGTGACACGCTCGTGCCGGACATGGTGCATTGGGTCATCGACAAGGCTGGCTGGTTCTCCATCGCCGGTGTGGCCCTCAAGATCGCCCAACTGTTCGGCCTCGATCCGGTCAAGGAGCTCAACCAGGCGGTGCTGGGCGACTACTCCGAACTGGCGCAGGCGGGTAATGCCGCCATCGCCCTGGCCGGGTTCGAGCGGACCGCCGCCAACTCGACCGCAGCCGGTCTGAGCCAGCTGATGAGCCAGTGGGGAGGCAACGGCGCGGCCGGTGCCGAGAAGTACTTCGGTGAGCTGATCAACGCGCTGCACGCACACGCCGACGAGATGGACGAGCTCGGAGACAAGTACAACGAGCTGGCCCAGGCATGTGCCCAGATCGGTGAGATCCTCGGCGGCGCCCTCGCCTCCGTCGTCGACAACATCCTGTGCTGTGCCGCAGCGGCAGCCGCCGCCGGCTGCCTGATGTCGGTGCCCGGCATCAACGTGCTCATCTCGCTGGTCGGGGCCTACCAGGTGTGGCGCACCAAGGATGCCGTCGCTCTGTTCCTCCTCTATACGGGTCGGGTCACGACGGTGGTCGAGTCGTTCCTCGGGATCGTGTTGTGGATCGACCAGGCCTTCAAGGACGGAACGCAGGCAGTCGCCTTCCCCAGTGCGCCCTACGCCTCGGCATAGGATCGCGGCGTGAAGAGCGAGTACGACCTGTCAGGTATCGACGCCATTACTCACGGCGATGCGCGCGCAGCCCGCGAGTTGCGAGCCAACATCGCCGTCATCGCCCGGCGTACCGAGGACAAGTCGCTGCGCGACCTGTGCGTGAAGGTGCTGGAGGGACGAGAGAGTGTCCGCCGGGTATTCGCCCACAGTTCCTTCTGGGACATGGCTGGCAAAAGCATCGAGAACCTGGAGAAGGGACTCGATCAACTTTCCGACGAACAGCGTGAGGACCTGATGGACCGGGTAGGCCAGGAGCGCACCTCGGACGAGGACATCGCCGCGATGCGCGATCAGGAGCCGCCGCCGGAGCCGCCGGCGGATCGCACTCCGCCGCGTTGGGGCTGACCAGCCGGTGGTTCAGCTCGCCACTGCCGGCGCCCTCGTCCGGCGCGGCTTCCTCGACGGTGCTGCGGCTCGTGCCGGCATTGCGGAACTGGGAGACGCCGGCCCGGGGTTGACGAGCCTCCTGGCAGCCTCCGCCGACCCGGATCAGGCACTGGCGGGCCTTCTGCGGCTCGCCGACTCGGTCGACGACCGCGACGCAATGCTGCGGGAACTGGTCGACGACGAGAGCACCGCGAAGCGGTTGTGCGCAGTTCTCGGCGTCAGTGAGGCGTTGTCGGCCCATCTGGCCAGGCACCCCCACCAGTGGCGTGAACTGAATGACCCGACGCTCGGTTGCACCAGGCCCGCCGCGTTTGCGGTGCGCGCCGGCTTGCTCGAGGCGGTCGGTGCCGACCCCGCGAGCCCGCTGCCCGTCTCGACGCTGCCTGATGCTCAAGCAGTGGACGCACTGCGCGTGGCCTACCGCCGATTCCTGCTCCGGCTGGTGGCCCGCGACCTGGCCCACGGTCTGGCCGTCGACGACGCCGCTGCCGAGATCTCTGACCTGGCAGCCGGCACACTGGAAGCGGCCCTGGCCGTGGCCCGGGCCCGGGTTGGCGAGAACGCCGCATCCGTGCGTTTGGCCGTGATCGCCATGGGCAAGTGCGGCGGACACGAGCTCAACTACGTCTCGGACGTCGACGTCATCTTCGTCTTCGAACCCTGCGAGGAAGTGGACGAGGGGGTGGGGCTGCGCACCGCCACCCAGTTGGCGTCCAACCTGATCCAGATCTGCTCCGACTACACCGCAGAAGGCACGATCTGGCCGGTCGATGCCAACCTGCGCCCCGAGGGCTCGGCGGGTCCGTTGGTGCGCACGCTGGCCAGCCATCGCGGCTACTACGAGAAATGGGCCAAGACCTGGGAGTTCCAGGCGTTGCTCAAGGCCCGGCCGGTGGCCGGCGATCTGCCCCTGGGTCACGACTACGTCGAGATGATCGAGCCGAGGGTGTGGAGTGCTGCCGAGCGGGAAGGGTTCGTCGGCGACGTACAGGCGATGCGTCGACGGGTGCTCGACCACATCCC
>JARICB010000170.1 GCA_029264225.1 Nocardioides sp.
CGTGGCGATCGGGGTCGTCGGGCTCGGCAGTTCCTTCCTGTGGGCGCCGCTGTCGGCGACAGCCAACCGCAACCTGCCGCTGCGCCAGGCCGGCGCCGGGGCCGGGGTCTACAACACCACCCGGCAGATCGGGGCCGTGCTCGGCTCCGCGGCGATCGCGGTCCTGATGGACAACCGGCTGAGCGCCCAAGGACTGGAGTCCGGAGCCGACGGGGCGACCGGGTCGATGCCGCCGGGCGTGCTCGACGCCTTCAGCACGGCCATGGCGCAGTCACTGCTCGTCGTACCGATCGTGCTGCTGATCGGTCTGGTCGCGTCGCTGTTCTTCGAGCGGCCGCGTCACTTCGCCACCATGACCTCAGGGCACTGACCCACCCGAAATGGCCGAATGCGGCACCGGATCACCGGTGCCGCATTCGAAGGTGAAGGGTCAGGATCCGAGCGACGTGCCTGCCGAGCGGAGGTTCTCGCAGGCCTCGACGACGCGCGCCGCCATGCCGACCTCGGCTGCCTTGCCCCAGGCCCGCGGGTCGTAGACCTTCTTGTTGCCGACCTCGCCGTCGACCTTGAGCACGCCGTCGTAGTTGTTGAACATGTGCGTCACGACCGGCCGGGTGAAGGCGTACTGGGTGTCGGTGTCGACGTTCATCTTGATGACGCCGAAGTCGACGGCTGCACCGATGTCTTCAGCCGATGAGCCCGACCCACCGTGGAAGACCAGGTCGAAGGCCAAGGCATCGGCACCGAGACCAAGCTCGGCGGCCACCGCCGCCTGGGCGTCGCGCAGGATCTCCGGGCGGAGCTTGACGTTGCCGGGCTTGTAGACGCCGTGCACGTTGCCGAAGGTCAGCGCGGTCATGTAGCGGCCGCGCTCGCCAGCACCGAGCGCGCGCACGGTCGCCAGCGCGTCCTCGGGGGTCGTGTAGAGCTTGTCGTTGATCTCGTTGGCAACGCCGTCCTCCTCGCCACCGACGACACCGATCTCGACTTCGAGGATGATCTTGGCGGCAGCGCACCTCTCGAGCAGCTCCTGGGCGATCTCCAGGTTCTCCTCGAGCGGCACCGCCGACCCGTCCCACATATGCGACTGGAAGAGCGGGTTCTCACCGCGCGCAACCCGCTCCGCGGAGATATCGATCAACGGCCGGACGAACCCGTCGAGCTTGTCCTTGGGGCAGTGGTCGGTGTGCAGTGCGATGTTGACCGGGTAGTTCTTGGCAACCTCGGCAGCGTAGGCGGCGAAGGCAACCGACCCGGACACCATGTTCTTGACCGAGGGGCCCGACAGATACTCAGCGCCACCGGTCGACACCTGGATGATGCCGTCGGAGCCGGCGTCGGCGAATCCCTTGAGGGCGGCGTTGAGGGTCTGGGACGAGGAGACATTGATGGCCGGGTAGGCGAAGGACTTCGCCTTCGCGGCGTCCAGCATCTGTACGTAGACCTCGGGAGTGGCGATGGGCATGGGGATCCCTCCAGTGCAGAGAACAGCAAGTCGCCCCTGACCCTAGTGGCTACCCACGAGTCCACGAACGCGAGGCGAGGCATCCAGGCATTTCCGATGCGCCCCACCATCAGGCAACCAAATGCGTCGCTTACGCGTCATCACTGTGGGGAAGTAGTGCGCGATTGCGCACCCCGCCGCACGAGGGGACCTGTCATGACGACCAGCATCGACTGGGTGCACGAGATCGACATCTCTCTCGACAGCGGCGACCCACCGCGCGCGGCCTACCTCGACACCACCCGGACGCTGCGCCGGCGACGCCACCTCGAGCCCTCCGGTGAGGCGTTCTCGGGCTACGTAAGTGAGCATGGTGCGCACGTACGTCGTCTTGCCCACGCCATCTGCTGCGACTGGAACCAGGCCGAGACGCTGGCCGTCGACGTGCTCACCCACCTCTACGACGTCTGGCACCGGATACCCAGCACTGGGGCGGCAGACACCTTCGTCTACCGAGAACTGGCTCGGGCCCGTGTCACCGACTCCCCCCAGCCCCGCAGTTGCCGCGCCCGCGGTGAGGGTTATCCGATGGAGGACGAGTCGCTGCTCTTCGACGGGCTCCAGTCGCTCAGCGTCCTGCAACGCAAGGCGGTAGTACTGCACGACTGGCTGGACCTGCCGGCCAAGGAGGTGGGTGATGCCCTCGGCATCAGTGCCGACCTCGCGGCCAGCCACGCCAGCCGGGGTCGGTCCGCCCTGAACCTTCTACTGTCCGAGTCGGCCTGACCCTGCAGCTCCAGACTCACCCTCGCCAAGCGCCCTCGCCGCTCAGATCGGCGTACTCGCGCACCCAGGAGTGCATGGCGATGGCGGCGGCGGCACTCGCGTTGATCGAGCGAGTCGAGCCGAACTGTGCAATGGAGAAGGTGCCGTCGCAGACCTCGCGGGCCCCCTCGGAAAGTCCGGGACCCTCCTGACCGAAGAGGAAGCAGACACTGCGTGGCATGGCCATCGTCTCCAGCTGCGCCGAGCCGGGGAGATTGTCGATGCCGTGCAGCCCGACACCGATGTCGTGCAGGTAGGCCGCCAGGTCGGCGGCAGTCTCGTGGTGACGCACATGCTGGTAGCGATCGGTGACCATCGCTCCGCGGCGGTTCCAGCGACGGTTGCCCACGATGTGCACCTCGGCAGCCAGGAACGCGTTGGCGGTGCGGACGATCGTGCCGATGTTGAAGTCGTGCTGCCAGTTCTCGATCGCGACGTGGAAGTCGTGGCGTCTGGTGTCGAGGTCGGCAACGATGGCGGCCATCGTCCAGTAGCGGTAGCGATCCACGACGTTGCGCCTGTCCCCCTCACGCAGCAGGTCCGGATCGTAGTGATCGCCCTCGGGCGGGTCCCCGATCCACGGGCCCAACCCCACTTCTGCGGGGCCATGGGGCATCGGGTCATAGGGCGCCCGTTCGTCGTAATCCACGAAGCAACCCTAGGCGGATGCGGCGGTTAAGGTTGCTTGCGTGACCATGCTCCTGGATCTCCAACCCCTCCTGCTCGGGATGGACTGGATGGATCCCAACTGGCTGCTCGACCACTTCGGCGAGACGCTGTTCTGGCTCAGCCTGGCGATCATCTTCGTCGAATGCGGCCTCTTCTTCCCGTTCCTTCCGGGCGACACCCTGCTGTTCGGGATGGGGCTGTTCCTGGCCACCGAACGCATCGACGTCTTCCCCGGGCCGACCTGGGTCGAAATGTTGATTGCGATGCTGCTCTTCATAGTGGCTGCCATCGCCGGCAACATCTCGGGCTACGAGATCGGCCGCGCCATGGGGCCACCGCTCTACGAACGCGACGGCCGCATCCTCAAACGCAAATACTTCGACCAGACTGGTGCCTTCTTCGACAAGCACGGCAACAAGGCCCTGGTCATCGGGCGTTTCGTGCCGTTCGTGCGCACCTACATCACCGTCGTCGCGGGTGTGACTCGAATGGACCGCGGGCGCTTCTTCACCTGGAGCCTGGTCGGAGCCGTCGGCTGGGTGACGTCGATCTGCCTGCTCGGCTACTTCCTCGGCTCGGCGTTCCCCTCACTCGGGGAGAACATCGACAAGGCGATCATCTTGATCCTCGCCTTCTCGGTGGCCCCCATCGCGTGGGAGTGGTGGCGCCACAAGCGCACCAACGCCCCGGAGGCCGAGGACCGCGACAACGACGGTCGCCCCGACCGCGACATCGCCGGCCAAGACGTCTGAGCCGTCCCAGCTTCCGGAGGACAGCGGTATCCGGCAGTCACCAGGTGGCTGCGAAATACCGCTGTGTCGGGCTGACTCAGCCGGCGGCAGCGTCCAGGTCTGCCCGAGTGAGTACGGCGATCAGGTCGAGGCCGATGTCGGCGAGTGGGTTCTCCCCCGCCGGTGAGCGGTCGATCGCGCAGACCACGGTCTCCACGATCGCACCGGCCGCCCGCAGCGCGGTGGCCGCATCGCGCACAGCGCCGCCGGTGGTGATCACGTCCTCGATCAGGGTGACCCGGCGACCCTCGACCGGCGTCCCCTCGGCCAGCTTGCAGGTGCCATATTCCTTGGCCTCCTTGCGCACGAACAACGCCGGTGTGCCGGTCTTGGCACTGAGGATCGTCACGATCGGGATGCCGCCCATCTCCAGGCCACCGAGCAGTTCGGTCTTACTCGGCAACAGGTCGAGCATCTGCGTTGCGACCCGGTCGAGCAGCACGGGATCGGCCTCGAAGAGGTATTTGTCGAAGTAGGTGTCGGCCACCTGTCCCGAGCGGAGGACGAACTCCCCGCTCAGACGGCAGGTCGCGTTGATGTCGGCGGCAAGGGTGGGGTCAGCCATGGCCGGGAGCCTACGCTCGCCAACATGCGCCTCCGCTCAGCACGTGTCGCCTCGATTCCACCCACGATCTTCAGCGAGATGTCCGCGCTCGCCGCCCGCACGGGTGCGATCAACCTCGGGCAGGGTTTCCCCGACGTCGACGGACCGCCGTCGGTCGTGGCCGCCGCGGTCGAGGCACTCCGCCACGGCGCCAACCAATACGCCCCTGGGACCGGCATCGCGGGCCTGCGCGCAGCGATCTCGCGCCATCAACAACGCCACTACGGTCTCGAGGTCGATCCCGACACCCAGATCGTGGTCACCACGGGCTGCACGGAAGGGATAGCCGCAGCCCTCCTCGGCCTGGTCAACGCGGGTGAGGAGGTGGTGGTGCTCGAGCCCTACTACGACTCCTACGCGGCCATGATCGAGATGTGCGGAGCCGTACGCCGCCCGGTGACGCTGCAGGCACCGGACTACCGACTCGACATAGCTGCCCTGCGCGCCGCGACAGGACCGCGCACCCGCGCCCTGCTGCTCAACACTCCGCACAACCCCACGGGCACCGTGCTGACCCGGGCCGAACTGCAGGCGGTTGCCGAGCTGGCCATCGAGCACGACCTGATCGTGATCACCGACGAGGTCTACGAGCACCTCGTCTTCGATGACCACGAGCACGTGCCACTGGCGACCCTGCCCGGCATGTGGGAGCGCACGCTTACCCTCTCGAGTGCTGGCAAGTCCTATTCGTTCACCGGCTGGAAGATCGGCTGGGCGAGCGGGCCAGCACCCCTGGTGCAGGCAGTGCTCGCGGCCAAGCAGTGGCTGACCTTCACGTCCGGCTCACCCTTGCAGCCGGCCATCGCTTACGCGCTCGACCATGAGCCGCACTGGCCGATGGAGCTTGCTCGCACTCTCCAGTCCCGTCGGGATCTGCTGGTCGCAGGGCTGGCCCAGGCAGGCCTGCCCGCCAGGGTGCCCGAAGGCACCTACTTCGCCACCACCGATGTCTCCCACCTCGGCTGGGCCGACGGTAAGTCGTTCTGCCTTGCGCTGCCCGAACGGGCCGGAGTCGTGGCGATCCCCAACCAGGCCTTCTACGACGACCAGGACGCCGGGCGACACCTGATCCGCTGGGCGTTCTGCAAGGAGCCCGACCTGATTGCCGAGGGTGTACGTCGACTGGCTGCGGCCGATCTCGGCGCCTGAGCCGACTCCGGTCGACCTCAGTTCTGACCGAACCAGGCCCGCGCGTCGGCGCGACGCAGGCAACTGAGCGTGGCGATGGCGGCCATCGCGGGGAAGAGCGCCACCGGTGAGGCCAGCGTCGCCACGATGCAGAGCACGGCGCAGACAGCCGCGGAGACGAACACCGCGTGGGCGGCCCAGCGGCGGCGACCGGCCATCAGCATGGCCAGCACCATGACGGAGGCCGACCAGACCAAGACGATGCCGCCGGTGACGTAGGACGTCGTACGCAGCATCGTCTCGCTGATCCCCTGCTCGGCGAGGTCGGGGTTCTGCCGCCTGACCTCCTCCATCACCAGGTCGGGTTGCGTAGCCAGCACCACGAGGCTGACCAGCGACATCAAGAAGATCAGACCGGCGGCGACGATGGTCACGACCATCGCGACCGTGACCGTGTCGGGCCGACGCGTGGCCACCTCCGGCGGACTCGGGTAGGGCCACGATGCCGGTGCGTCCGACACCGGCGGGGCTGGCGCCGGAGTGCCCGCAGAGCCCTGAGCGGTCGGCCGCTCGGTCGGCTTGATCCCGGCGAACCACTCACGTGAGGGCGGAAGCCACAGCATCACCGTCGCTGCCCCAACGACGGATGCCGCGAAGCCGCCTGCCACGAGCCCGGTCACGAAGAGGGGCACGGCCAGCACCGAGAGCCCGGCCCGGGCCCGGGTGCTGCGCTGAAGGACGCGCCAGCCCAGGGCGACGGCGGCCACGGCACAGACGGCCGTCACCATCGAGGTGACCCGAAGAATCTCGATCACCGACTCGACGGTGAGGCCCATCCCGTCACCGGGCGGCTGAGCCAGAAACTTCTCGATCATCTCTCGGGTCTCGATCGAGCGCAGCCGCGAAACGGTGTCCCAGACCGTCAGCACAACGATGATCGAGGCGACCATCACCAGCGTCCCGGCCATCGTCGTCTGGCGGGGACGGGGCAAACTCGGCGTGCTCACGCGCTCATTCCATCATCGAGGTGGTGAGTGTGCCCTGTCGCCGTGGAGGCCGGGAGCGTGACGGTGGTCCCGGGACCCAGCTCGGAGCAGAGCTTGCTATGACCATGGTGACGCCGGACGATCGGTTGACTGCATGGCCACCATCCTGTCCCACCTACCCACGACGGGGCGCGAATCCTCGGCGTACGCTGCGGGGATGACTTCAGACGTGCTGCTCGTCGGCTGTGGAGACCTCGGATCAACGGTCGGTCGCCAGCTCGCCAGCCGCGGGCACGACGTGCTCGCCCTGCGTCGCAACGCGGCGCTCGTTCCTGCCCCGCTGCGTGGGCTCTCGGTCGACCTGACCAGCGAGACTCCGGCACTGTCCGACCTGCGGGCGAGGTATCTCGTGGTGGCGCTCGCCGCCCGTCCGCGCACGGAGGAGGCCTACCGGGCGACGTACGTCGAGGGAATGCGCCGCGCCCTCGACGCGCTCGCCGCGACCGGACACCCCCCGGAGCGCGCCGTGCTGGTCTCCTCGACCGGCGTCCACGGCAGCCAGGATCAGCCCCCGCTTACCGACGAAACCACCCCCACGGCTCCTGGCGACGGCCCCGCCGCCATGCTTCTCGAGGCCGAGGAACTCTTCGCCGAACGACTCCCCGGCGGCACCGTGCTGCGGTTCTCCGGTCTCTACGGCGGCACCAGCACCAGATTCGTCGACATGGTGCGCGAGGGCCGAGTCACCGATCCGCACCAGTGGACCAATCGCATCCACCGCGAGGATGCCGCCAACGCTGTCGTGCACCTGCTGACCCGCCCCGAAACACCGGAGCGGCTCTACCTCGGCACCGACGACGAGCCGGCCCAACTGGGCGACGTTGCGACCTACCTCGCGGCGCGGCTCGGAGTGCCGGCGCCACCCCCTGCGGATCCCCTGCACGGCCACGGCAAACGCCTCTCCAACGCGCGCCTGCGTGCCTCCGGGTGGGAGCCGAGTCGTCCGAGCTACCGCGAGGGGTACGCCGACGTGGACGCGGCGAAGTCTTGAGCCAGGCACCTACCGATCTGCTTACCGGCCTGCTGACCGATCTCCGGGCGGCCATCGGTGCCGACCACGTGCTGACGGAGCCGGCCGACCTGTCGACGTATGGCACCGACTGGCGCGGCGCCTTCCGCGGCACGCCGCTCGCTGTGGTGCGCCCCGCGTCCACGAACGAGGTCTCCCAGGTGGTGCGACTGACCCACGACGCCGGTGTCGCGATCGTGCCGCAGGGTGGCAATACCGGCATGTGTGGCGGCGCGGTGCCGTCGGGTGACGGCGATCAGATCGTGCTGTCCCTGGGGCGGATGCGCACGATCCGCGACGTTGATGCGACCGGTGCCACGATCACCGTCGACGCGGGCGTCGTACTCGTCGAGGTGCAGGCTGCTGCGGCCACCGCAGGGCGATTGTTTCCGCTGTCGCTCGGGTCGGAAGGCAGTTGCACGATCGGAGGAAACATCGCCACCAACGCGGGCGGTACGGCGGTCCTGCGCTACGGGATGATGCGCAATCTCGTGTTGGGACTCGAGGTGGTGCTGCCCGATGGTCGGGTCTGGGACGGGTTGCGCTCGCTGCGCAAGGACAACACCGGCTACGACCTGACCCAGCTCTTCATCGGCTCCGAGGGCACCCTCGGTGTGGTGACCGGCGCCGTGCTCGCCCTCCACCCGGCCACTCCGGTCCGTGCCACCGCGTGGGTCGCCCTCCCGTCGGTGGCGGCGGCCGCCGACCTGCTGGCCGTGCTGCGAGACCGAGCCGGCGACCGGCTCAGCACCTGGGAGCTGGTTTCGCGGCCTGCGCGCGACCTGGTCGTCGGCCAGGGCGTGCACGACCCGCTGCCCTCGTCGGCCGAGTGGTTCGGGCTGATCGAGATCGCCGGCCCTGCCGGGTCCAACGTCGGCGACGACCTGGAGGCGGCGCTCGGTGACGGCCTCGCGGCGGGACTGGTGCTGGAGGCGGTCGTCGCCGGGTCGCCTGCCCAACGCCAGGGCCTGTGGGAGTTGCGCGAACGGATCACCGAGGCTCAGGAGACCCTCGGTCCGACGATCAAGCACGACGTGTCGGTGCCGATCACCGCGCTCGCATCGTTGGTCTCCCGCCTCGGCCCGGCGTTGCAGACCGCCCTGCCCGGGATTCGGCCCATCATCTTCGGCCACGTCGGCGACGGGAATCTGCACTACAACCTGAGTCGGCCGGTCGACCTGCCCGGTGAATCCTTCCTTGCCCGGGCCGCCGACCTGTCGGCGATCGTGCACGACTGCACCGCCGAGCTCGCCGGCTCGATCAGCGCCGAGCATGGGCTGGGGTCTTCGAAGGCGGCCTCCGCTGCGGCGTACAAGAGCGAGGTGGAGGTGTCGGTGATGCGTGCGGTCAAGGACGCGCTCGACCCCTCGGGACTGATGAACCCCGGCAAGGTGCTGACCCTAGAGTGAACGCATGAGCGCACCGCGAACCATCGCCCGCATCCTGCTCGGCTCCGCGATGGTGGGCGCCGGCGTGCTGCACCTGACCACGCAGCGCCAGGAGTTCCAGGCACAGGTGCCCTCGTGGTTCCCGCTCGGCGAGGACTTCACCGTCATCGCCTCCGGTGTGGTCGAGATCGGGCTCGGCGCCACGTTCGTGGCGTTACCGAAGCAGAAGCGCCTGATCGGCGGTCTGCTGGCGCTGTTCTACGTGGTCATCTTTCCCGGCAACATCGCCCAGTACGTCGAGGGCGTCGACGCCTTCGGTCTCGACACCGACCGGGCGCGGCTGATCCGGCTGTTCTTCCAGCCCGTGCTGGTACTCCTCGCCCTGTTCGGTGGGGGCTGGTTGCGGCGTACCGAGCGCGACTGAGACCTCTGCCTACACCCTCATCGCCCGCCTCCCCTGCTACTCCGCCACGCCCGGGAATCCCCGACCTCCCCCGCGAGTCGTACACCTCTCGGGGGTTGCAACACCCCAGAAGACCCCACTCCCCCGGTTTACCGGGGGACCAGCAGCGACAACTCCGCCACGCCCGGGACTCCCCGACCTCCCGGGCG
>JARICB010000265.1 GCA_029264225.1 Nocardioides sp.
GAACATCGCTGCGTCGTCGACATAGTCCATGTAGTTCATGAACATGTCGCCATGCGGTCCGTTGCTGCAACTGACCTTGGGGTAGGTCGGGGTGCCGTAGTTGGGGCCCTTGCAGTTCGGCGTGTCCGGGACCCGGTCGCCGCCACTGCAGTCGAGGGTGTCGCCCCAGATGTGGCGCAGGTTGAGCCAGTGCCCGACCTCGTGGGTCACGGTACGGCCCTTGTTGAACGGCGCCGCCACGGTGCCGGTGGTCCCGAATGCCGCGTTGAGGATGACCACTCCATCGGTCGCCTTGGGACCGCCGGGGAACTGGGCATAACCCAGGAGTCCGCCACCGAGCGTGCAGACCCAGATGTTCAGGTAGGCGTCGGTAGGCCAAGCCGTCGAGCCGCCTTTGTTGGCCCGCTTGACAGCATCGCCGGCGCCGAACCAGGCGTGCTCGGTCTGCACCCGGACGATCCCGTTGGTGCGGTTGCCGTCGGGGTCCTTGGTCGCGAGCTGGAACTTGATCTTCGGGTCTCCCACCAGGCCTTTCCACGGTGGGGGCACCTGGGAGAGGTCGGGATTGGTGGAGCGGAAGTCCTGGTTGAGGACGTCCATCTGGCTGCGGATCTGGGCTTCGCTGATGTCTTCCTTCGGCTTCTTGAAGACCACGTGCACCACGGTCGGGATCGTGACCAGTTTGCGAGCGACCCGGGTGGCCTCGCCTGAGGTGAGCGCGCGGGCGGTGAAATCTTCAGCGCGTTGCTGGCCGGCCCGGAAGGACGGCTCCTCCTCCAGCAGACGTTCGTACTCCTGCATGGCCGCGCATTGTCGACGCCTGGGAGCCATCACAGGTCCTCTCCGAGAGATGGACCGCTGTCCCTGCTGGAGTCCGGTCCTTCCTCTTGAGGTTCCTCGCGGGCCTTGAGGCTGTCAAGGAATTTGTGGTGAAAGCTCAACGATGGGAGGCGCCCCTGGCCGCCATGCCGATAGCGACCGGTTCGGCTGCTGCCACACTCGGTGCATGCTCCCGACCCAGCCCGAGCCCACTAGCCACAGCACCGTCCCTCGGCTCGCCCGGCTGGGAGTCGCGGCCTTGGGGCTGGCACTCTTCGCTGCGGCGATGTGGTTCGCCTGGTTGGGCTGGGACCACGACTACTACGAGGTCGACGGCGTCGCGCAGGGTCCCTATCGGGCCTGGCAGGTTCTCGGTTGTGGGCTGAGCATCACGGTCGCGGCAGTGCTCGCCCATCTGTGGCTCCGCAGCGCGCGGGTGATTCCTGTGCTCGCGGGCGTAGGGGTCCTCGGTTTCGCCGTGCCCTGGGCGCTGGATGCCGCCTCGAGTGATGACTCGGGCCTGTGGGTGGTGGGCCTGCTGTTCCTGTTGATCGGCGGCGGGCTCGGGCTTGCAATGGTGCTGGCCCTGACCGCCGCCATCGCGTCGGCATTCCCCCGCCGTTCCTAGAGTGAGCCATGAGCGACGCATGCGCAGAGCCGGTCTCCTCGGGAGCTCCGCCGCTGACCGTGCCCCGGAGCAGGTTGCGCACCGGATGCCACCCGGCGTACGCCCCCACACCCTCGACGGCGTTACCTACGTCGGGCTGATTCCGTTCCGGACTGCCCGATCTGGCCGCCCGATCACGTGGGGTTCAGCCCCGGGCTCCGCGCTCACATACCGAGAGTTCCCGTCGTCTTCAGGGCACGACGAGAGCAGAAGCTCTCGGAAGGTAGGGGGCGAGTCGATGCGGCCCGAGGACGAGCCGATCAGCGCCGACGAAACAGCGAGGCCGGGTTCAACGGCGCCAGCGCGACCCGCCACGAGGGCACCGAGGTGGTGAGGCGCCGCCGGCTGGTGTCGATGGCGTCCCAGAAGGTGGAGGCGGAGGCCGGTTCGTCGCGAGAGAACGTGGCGATATCGGCCGCACGCGCCACCTGGGTCGGTACGCCGAGGGCGCGGGCCTGCTCCGGACGGGTGCTGCCAGCCGGGATCGTGAGACCGAGGTCGCGGGCGGTGTCGAGCAGTTCCTGCCACCCTCCGGCATAGCCGAGCGAGACCGGCACTGCCGCACGTCGGCGTCGGCGTCGCAGCCCCTTGGCCAGCGGGATACCGGCCACGGAGGCGGGGATCAGCAGGAACAGCGGCCACAGCGGCAGCGGCTCGTCCTGGGGTTCTTCGGCGTCCGGCGGGGGCGGATCCGGCTCCTCCTCCGGCTGCTCCTGCTGCTGGGGCCGCTGGGGGTTCTGTTGCGCGGGGGGCAGGCGCACCGGCGGCAGCCGGACGTCGTCGCGCTTGGGCGGCCGGTGACTCATGAAGGTACTGGTCGGCAGCACCCGCCACGAGCCGTTGCCGATCTTGATCTCCACCCAGGCATCGAGGTGCTTGCCCTTGATGACGCCGTTGCGGCCCAACACCGTGCCGACCGCGACCCGGGCCGGCACGCCGAGCCGGTTGGCCAGCAGCGCCATGGTCGCGGCGTACTGCTCATCGTTGCCGACCATCGCCGGTGCGTTCACGAAACCCGCGTCGAGCCGGATCGTGTCCTGGCCGGCCTCGAACCGCGTCTCCCAGCCGAACACGCCATCGCTGTAGCGGCCGCGTTCACGCAGCCGCTGCGCCACCTTGAAGACCGCGCCCATGTCGGTCTTGGCGCCCAGCGACCAGGCCTGTGCCGGGACGTCGAGGAAGGCGGCCGCATGCTGAAGGTTCCGGTCGGGAGTGCGCCAGGGCTTCATCCGCGGGGTCAGGCGCTCGGCCACCGGGATTGCCGCGATGACGTAGTCCTCGCGCAGCGTCAGGCCGCCGGGGAGCAGAGCGGTGTCGGTGGCACGGTTGTAGCGAAGGTCGGGCAATCGGTCGTTGGCGTAGTTGTCGTAGAACTCGAAGCCCTGCATGGCACCGATCGTCGGCACCCAGGGCAGATCCCACTTATTACGCACGAAGAACGTGAAGAGTTTCTCCTCACCGACCGCCGGGTTGTCCAGCCGGGTCGGGACGCGCAGGAACCGGTCGGTGTGGTCCTTGGTGCTGGTGTCGTTGGCGGCATACCAGCGCTTGCCGTCGTAGCGATCCAGCACCGCGACTCGGACCCGCGTACCTGGCTTGGCGCCGCGCACCCGGAACAGCTTCCGGTCGGCCAGGTTGTCGTAGACGCCGGGCCCCTGGTCCCGGAAGCGCCGAAAGTCCGAGAGCGGGGTCTTCAGGTAGGCCGCGTCATAAGGCTGCACGGTCTCGCGCAGCACCGGACGTCGCTGCGGTGTGAGGGAACCGATGAACGGCAAGGTGGCGGCGGCGACCAGCCCCACCACGATGACGGCCGACACCACCTTCCCGACGGGCACGACCCCGAGTGCCGGGTCGGACTTGCGCCCGGCCTCGATCCGCATGCCTCGGTGTCCCACCCACAGCAACGTCACGGCGCCGAACCCGACACCTTGGAGCAACACCGAGAAGGGTTGGACGAAGCCCAGCAGCAGCACCACGATCAGCATCAGCACCAGGGGTATGGCGGGCAGGGCGGCTCGGCGGCTGCGCAGTGCCATCGCCGTCGCGGTGCAGCACCCGAAGTAGGCCATCGCGTAAGGGATCAGCATCACGGCGCCGGTGCTGTCGACGAAGGGTGCCGTCTCGACCAACGTCTTCCAGGAGGTGAACGTGCCGACCAGGATCCGGTTGATGACGTCTGCGTCGGGGATGCCGAGCAGCAGTCCGTCGGCGCCGAGCGCGATCCCCCCGGCGGTCAGGAGATAAGGAATCGCCATCGTCTCGAGCACGATGTCGAGGCCGAGCCGCACCGTGATGAGCAACAGTGCCCAGCCCATCCCGATGGCGACGCCGGCGGCGGTGATGGCCAGCCAGGAGTAGCCGGCGAAGGTAGGCAGGAAACCACTCATCACGATCGCGGTCAGCACCAGGATCGCGATCACATCGGTGCTGGCGTAGGGGGGCAGTGGCCGGGTCCGCACACTCATGTCGATCTCGCCATCAGCGAAGGCAGGTCGCCCAGAGAGCCGACGGTGACGCTGTCGTGACCGTGCTGACGTAGGACGGCACCCTCGGCGCCCGGCTCAGCACGCAGTACGACGCAGTGGGTCTCTGGCGACACGGCGACCAGCCCGCTGGTGAGACCGTCGAGGTCGACTGGATCGGAGCCGGTCACCACGAACAGCATGCTGGTTTCCGGCGCCAGCGTGATCGCCAGGGTGACCTCGGCCCCGAGCGGTTCGGCGTTGGGCTCGCGGGTGACGCGGCAGGTGCCGTCGAGGACGTAGCCGGCCGGTAGCGAGGTGAGCTGCTCGTTGCCGCTGACGAGGCTGACGTCGTAGTCCTCCCGTGCGGCGCACATGATCAGCGACGCAGCGATGGAGACCCCGAGCTCATACTCCTCATCGCTGGCGTAGGCCGAGGGAGTGGGATCGAGCACGATGGTGGCGTGGGTGCGGCGGGTGTCGTGATACTGCCGCACCAGTAGCTCGCCGGCCCGCGCAGACGAGCGCCAGTGCACGTGTCGCAGGTCGTCACCGGGGACGTATTCGCGCAGGGCGTGGAAGGCCAGGTCGCTCATCGAGATCCGGTCGCTGGGTACGCCTTCGAGATCTCGCAAGTGTCCGGAACCGAGGGTGGACAGCAGCACCATCCGCGGCCGCACGTAGAGCTCCACCGGCTCACACCAGGAGACCCAGCGGCGCAGCAGCCCGAGCGGGTCGGACCGGACGGCGTGGGCGGGACCGACATCGAACACGCCGCGCTCGAGGGGCTCGGTGGTGATCTCGAGTGTGCGACGTTCGCCGGGCGGCAGCGTCGGCAGCCGCAGCCAGGAGTCACGGGTCCCGATCGGCAGTCGCACCAGCGGCTGCCACAGCGAGAGCCGACCGCCGTTGGTGGCGACCAGGGAGATCTGCACGACATCGCCGGCCACCGAGCGCGTGGAGTGCAACCCGAGGGAGGCGGTGACCCTCATCGGGACCAGCAGCCACGGGATGGCCAGCAGCAGCACCAGGCTGCACATCAGGGCCAGCAGTCGTAACTCGACCAGGTCGGTCACAGCCCACACGGCCCAGGCGGCGAGTCCGAGCAGGGTCACGGCACGACCGGTCGGGCTCAGCGCGCGCCACAGTGCGCCGGTGCTGCGGCCCAGTCGCCCCATGGTCAGTCGCGGGTCGTCGGCGGCTCGACGGAGCCCAGCAGCCGCTCGATCACCTCATCGATCGATATCCCGCCGAACTGGGCCTGCGGGTCGAGCAGCAGCCGGTGACACAGCACCGGGTTCGCGAGCGTGGTGATGTCGGAAGGAACGACGGTGGTGCGACCGTCGGCGGCCGCCCAGGTCTTGGCGACTCGGATGAGCGCCAGGCAGCCGCGCGCCGAGAGACCCATCTTGACGTGGGCAAGCTCGCGACTCGCCTCGGCCAGCTGGCGCACGTAGCGCACGACTGCGCGGTCGACGTAGACTTGACCGGCGAGCTTCGTCAGATCGGTAATCACCTGCTGGCTGGCGACGGGGGTGACCAGGGAGGCCCGGTCCCGCACCGCGGAG
>JARICB010000284.1 GCA_029264225.1 Nocardioides sp.
TTGTTTTTGGGGGGGGCGCGGCCCGGGGGGGGGGGGCCGCCCCACGGCCATGTTCTGGGCCCCTGCGGGCGACGCTCCCAGTCAAGGGGAGCTTTTCTAAGATGCTGGGCTCTCTGCCCGATTGACCTACCGTGGCGACCGAACGAGCTTCCGCTCTCCTCCCCCCAGCGTCATCAGGAGCAGCATCATGAAGACACGTCTACGTTTTGCGTGCCTGTCCACTCTTGTCCTCGTTTCCGCACTGGTGGCGGCCAGCCCTGCCACCCCGAGTGCACCCGCAAGGCGTCAGGACGACGTACTGCCCGCCGCGGCCGTCCTCGTGGTCTCGAAGGGGTCCAAGGTCTACTCGGCAGTCGCGCCTGGCGGGCTGTTCAGGATCCAGGGCGCGCTGTCGACGAAGTTCGCCGGCGCCCGGATCCGGTTGCACCGGCTCGATCGGGGCAGGCTCATCCCAGTCACATCGGCGCGAGTCAAGAGGTCAGGCTCCTACACGCTGGAGTCGACGGCCCCCTCTCAGACAGGGAATCACCGCTACGTCTCCTCGGCTCGGGCCGCGAAGAAGAGGTCGACGAGGCGCTTCACGATCCGAGTCGTCACGAGCACGCCGCCAACGACCGACCCGCCACAGACACCGACACCGGCCCAACCCCCGCCACTTCCGCCACCCGTAGGGGCCACCGCAGCAGCGGGAGACCCCAATGACTGGACTCCCATCACCAGCCGTCCCGTTCGCTGGGACCCGTGCTCGGTGATCTCCTGGTCAGTGTCCGGCACCCCTCCCTACGAGGGCCAGCAGGCAGATCTCGACGTCGCCTTCGCCCGACTCTCGCAGGCGTCGGGACTCCAATTCGTCCAGGTCTCGGATCCGGCCGTCAGTGCTATCGACATCACGTGGTCCACCCCGGCCGAGACGCCGTCCCTGGCCGGGAACGTCGCCGGCCTCGGTGGCCCGAGTTTCGTCCTTCGACCTGACGGCACCGGCAAGGCGGTAGCGGGTCGAGTCGTCCTCGACTCGACCGAATCCATGGTCGGCGGCTACTCGACGAGCGTGAGCTCATGGGGCAAGGTCATGCTGCACGAGTTGACCCACGTCGCCGGGCTGGGACATGCGGACGGCCGCGAGCAGATCATGTACTACGCCGTCACGAAGACCGCCGAGTTCGGGGCCGGTGACCTCACCGGCCTCCATCACGTCGGAGCCGCGCAGGGCTGTCTACCCGATGTTGTCTCCAGAGGTAGGACCGGCTCGACCGCGATCCTCACCCACTGACATCGCACACTGCGATCGAGAGCGCTGGACGACACCGGAGCTCGACACGACGGCCCCCACGGCATGCACCGTGAGGGCCGCGTGCCTGTGCTGAAGGCGAGCTCACATCTCGCCCATCAACACACCCAGCACACCCTCGGCCGGGGGATCGTGGCTGCGGTCCTCACGCGAGCGTTGACGACGTACGACGCGGGCCAGCAGCAGTAACGCCACCAGCAGGACCAGCAGAAGACCGAGCGCGAACAGACCCCACGGCCGCACGGTGACACCGGTCTCGAAGGTGGACTCGTTCCCATCGGCCCGCACGGATCCGGCGACCACCTGTTCGCCGTTGCCGAGCGGGTCGAAGGAGACCGGCACTTCAATAGTGGTGCTCTGGCGCGGCTCCAACAACGGCGCCGGAGGGATGCCCACCCAACGGGTCGCTTCGTCGGCGCTGGCGCCCCAGCCGATGTCGAGACGGGGAACCGCCGCGCGATTCCCGTTGTTGACCAGGTTGAGCAGCATCGTCACCTGCCCGGGCACCCCGAACCAGGGACCCAGCGACGAGGCCTGTTCCAGGCGAGCCGAGGTGACCACGATGTCTGCGGCACCGTCGCGGACCGCGCTTCGCTGCTTCGCGGACCTATCAACGGGGTGCCCGATGAGCTTGATCGGGCGCAGCACCGGCGTCTGTGTCGCTCCCGAAACCATGACCACGCAGGGGCACGGCATCGGTGGCGCGTCCAACCGCAACGGGATGGAGAAGGTGCCTTCGTCGGTGACTCCGACCTCGACGGTAGAGGCCACACTGCAGTCGAGGGTGCCTCTGCGTCCGCCGTTGCCACACACGACCACGGTGGCCAGGCTGCCGGCAGGCAACCCGGCTGCGTCGACCCGCACGTCCGCACCTACCCGGGCACGACCGGCCACGTTGACTTCTGGCCCGGGTTCGGAAGCCGCGGACGCCGAGGCAGTCGCGACCAGCGGGGCCCCGAGAGCGGCGGCAGTCGCAGCAACGACGAGCCCCAGCAGTCCCACCCGGCGGCTGGCCCGACTCATGACACCGCGACCGGCTCAGGGTCCGGGTCCGAGACCACCGGCTCGGGAGCCTTGGAGGCAAAGGGCCAGCGACCACGACGGCGCCGGCGCCGCAACCACAAGGCCACGATGAGCAGGACCAGGATCAGGATCGGCAGCCACGGCACCGACCAGATGGTGCGGCTCACCGTGTCAGCGGTCTTCTCCGCCGTCACGTTCATCCGGGCCGACAACTTGCCGTAGGGCGGAAGGGTGTCGAACTCGGAGGTGCCGGTGATGACGCCGCCGGGGAGGATCTCGGGAACCTCCAGGGTGACTTGGTCGACCACCCCGCCCATCGGACCGATGAGCTCGATGGTGGTGTCAGGATCCAGGCGGACGTTGCCGGTGTTGGTGACCGACCAGTCGACGGCGACATGACCGTCGCCCGTGACGTGGGGGATCAGGGGCGCCTTGGCGTCCACATCGAACTGTGAGGCGGACAGGGCCGGATCCAGGGGACCCTCGACCCGGAGGTAGATGCGAGCACCGACCCGACGACGTACGTCGAAGGTCAGGTCGCCCTTCTCCTTGGTCTTCTCCAGCTTGGTGTTCGCCGCGACGATCGCGCCGGCGTGGTCACCGGGCTGAGCATTCTCCGGCACGTCGACCTCGAAGGGGATGCGCATTCCCTTGCCGGGGGCCAGTGAGATGCGGCTCTGCCGGCCGAGCCGGATCCAGCCACCGACACCCGTTTTGGGCTCCTCGGGGTTTCGCAGCGCGAAGGCGCCGTCCTCGGGGACGTTGAAGGCATCGACGGTGTAGAGGTTCAGTTTGAGCGGCTTGCGTCCGATGTTGATCACCGTGACGTAGTCACGCAGGACCGTTCCGGGGCGCAGCGTGTAGACGAACTGGGTGCGATCGGCGCCGCCGTTCGCACCGCCGGGCTGCACGGCCCACGAGACATCGGGGTCGGGACTGCCGTTCGAGAAGGCGTTGTCGGCGTGCGCCGGGGCGCCGAGGCCGAGCAGTCCGAACAGGAGAAGTAGCGGAAGGAGGAGCAGACCAGGGCCCGCTCGGTGATGGTGTGGACGATGTGTGTGAGTCAGCATCGTGGCCTCGACATGTTGGGTGTGGATGAGAAGGAGATACGGCGTACGACGCGGGGCAGCGTCGGAGTCCACCCCGCGTCGTACGGTCCATAGGGACCCTGCTGGTTAGACCAGCGTCAGGGTCAGCGTTGCCCGGTAGAGGCCCTTCGCGGTCGAGGCCGGGATGGCCAGACCGATCTGGCCGCCACAGTCGAACGTTCCACCGCTGTGGTTAGCAGCCGAGGAGCAGAGCGTCCGGGCAGAGCCCAGGCCACTCGCCGGGTTGGTCGGGTCGCTCGGGGCACCGGCAACGATCTGGGCCACGTCACCGGGGATCTGAGTGTGAGCGACGCTCGCACTCGGCAACCAACCAGCGTTGGAGCCCGGGATGCAGTGGTTGTTCCACGTGCTCGGGCTGTTGCAGACACCAGTACCGACTCCATCGCTGAAGTCAGAGGTCATCTGGCCGGTCAGTGCCCAACCCGCGTCGGTACCGCGAGCGTTGATGACCTTGAGGCCGTTGATCAGGCCGCCGGTGGTCTGGGGCTGTCCGTTGAGCGTGATGGGGGCCAAGTTGATCAGCGACCCAGCCTGCTGCATGGACATGTTGGCGCCATTGACCTGGACCTGAACCACCTGGTCGAGCGAGCACGCCGCCGTGGTGGCGTCACACGTGTCACCGAGGATGTTGATGTTGACGGTCGCCACGTTGCTCGTCAGGCCGCCCGCATCCTTCACGGTGTAGGTGAACGAGTCGGTCGTCGCGGCAGCGGTGTTGGTGTAGGTCACCGTGCCGTCCGGGTTGGCCACCGCGGTACCCGCGGTCGGTCCGGTGACGATCGCCACCGTGCCCGGCGCCAGGTCGTTGTTGGCGTCGGTGTCGTTGGCGATCACGTTGATCGAGGCTGCCTGGTTGGCACCCACCGAGGCGGTGTCGTTGTTGGCGACCGGAGCCGCGGCCGGGACGGCGATGTTGGTGGTGCTGATCGCCACTGCCGGGTCGATGAGCGTTGCCGCCGGCGGGGTGCCAGCGACGGTGCCGGGGCTGCACTTGAAGGCGACGTTGAACCCGACGTTGGCCGTGACGTTGAGCGAA
>JARICB010000314.1 GCA_029264225.1 Nocardioides sp.
CACTCCGCGTAGCCGATCTCGGCAGACTCGGTCTTCTCGTCCGGGTTGGCGAAGGAGAGCCGGACGGGAAGTGACTTCTCATCCAGGGAGAGCTCCATGGTGAGGGTCTGCGGCAAGGTCATCTGCCGAAACATCGACTGCTCCCCCAGCCCACTGAACCACTTCTGCGAGTCGACGGTGAGCGTGTACTGCTCGGCGTCAACCCCGTCGACCTCCGCACTGCCGGCGGAATCCACTGCGGTAACTGCCTCCTTAAGGGCAACCATGTCGCCCTCGACATCGATGTCGAGCAACGTCGGCACCGGTCCGGCGTCGAAGCCCGAGTCGGGGTCGACCAGGCGCGGGTCGTCCACCTCGAGGTAGGTCCACTGATGACCGACGAGCTCGCCGCCGAGATAGACGCGAGTGCCGATCCGGCGTACGTCCAACTGTTGGGCGGGGTCGCCGCCGGTCAACGCCCGAAACGTCGGCTCCTCGCCCCAGCTGGTGGCGAAGGTGATGTCATCGGGTGACTGCTCGGTGCCGAGAGTAAGGGTGACCGACTCCTGGGACGCCACGGCGTCGCCCATCGCCTCGATCACCTCCGCGTTGTCGTAGGCGGCCGCGTCGCCGTCCTGGCTCGAAGAGCCTCCCCCGCCACACCCCGCCAGGGCGGCGATCAGCATTGCGGCGAGAGCTCCGCCGAGGAGCGGACGGACGGGGACGGTGCGGGGTTCAGGCATGCGTGCGACCTTAACCGCGAGCACCCAACGCCCCGGCATCTGTAACACCGTGGAAACAACCGGGATATCGTCGAGAAACTGCCCGCGATTATATTTGCGGCCACAGGGCGCAACGTCGCGTCCATCTGTCGTGTCAGCACTTCGGCCAGTGGCCTTCGGCCGCGGCCCAGGAGGACGAATGTTCAGCAACAGCGAAGAGCTGCTCAAGTACATCAAGGACGAACGCGTCGAGATGATCGACGTGCGATTCTGCGACCTGCCCGGTGTGATGCAGCACTTCACGGTGCCCGTCTCCTCCTTCGACCAGTCGGTCTTCGACGATGGCCTCGGTTTCGACGGCTCCTCGATCCGCGGGTTCCAGGCGATCCACGAGTCCGACATGCAACTCTTCCCGGACCCGACGTCGGCCTACATCGACCCCTTCCGCGTCGCCAAGACGCTGATCGTCAACTTCTTCATCCACGACCCGATCACCGGCGAGGCCTACAGCCGCGACCCGCGCAACATCGCCCGCAAGGCGATGTCCTACCTGGCCAGCACCGGGGTGGGCGACCAGGCCTTCTTCGGCGCGGAGGCTGAGTTCTACGTCTTCGACAACGTCCGGTTCGAGACCAAGGCCAATGCCGGTTACTACCACATCGAGTCCGAGGCGGGCGCCTGGAACTCGGGCTCCGAGGACAACAACCGCGGCTACAAGGTCAAGTACAAGGGCGGCTACTTCCCCGTGGCGCCGTACGACCACTTCGGCGACCTGCGCGACGAGATGGTGATCGAGATGGAGCGCGCCGGCCTGCACGTCGAGCGCGCCCACCACGAGGTCGGCACCGCCGGCCAGGCCGAGATCAACTACAAGTTCGACGAGCTGCTCAAGTCGGCCGACGACATCATGAAGTTCAAGTACCTGGTCAAGAACGTCGCCTGGCGCAACGGCAAGACCGCGACCTTCATGCCCAAGCCGATCTTCGGCGACAACGGCTCCGGCATGCACGTGCACCAGTCGATCTGGAAGGACGGCGACGCACTCTTCTACGACGAGACCGGCTACGCCGGCCTTTCGGACATGGCGCGCCACTACATCGGCGGCGTCCTCAAGCACGCTCCCGCGCTGCTGGCCTTCACCAACCCGACGGTGAACTCCTACCACCGCCTGGTGCCCGGCTTCGAGGCCCCCGTCTCGCTCGTCTACAGCCAGCGCAACCGCTCGGCCTGCATCCGGATCCCGATCACCGGCGCCAACCCGAAGGCCAAGCGCGTCGAGTTCCGCTGCCCCGACCCGTCGGCGAACCCCTACCTCGCCTTCTCGGCGCTGCTGCTCGCCGGCCTCGACGGCATCCAGAACAAGATCGAGCCGCCGGCCCCGATCGACAAGGACATCTACGAACTGCCGGCCGACGAGATGGCCGACATCGCGCAGGTCCCCGGGTCGCTGAACGCCGTGATGGAGAACCTGGAGAGGGACCACGAGTTCCTCACCGCGGGCAACGTCTTCACCCCGGACCTGATCGAGACCTGGATCGACTACAAGCGCACCCAGGAGATCCTGCCCGTGCAGCTGCGGCCGCACCCGCACGAGTTCGAGCTCTACTACGACATCTGATCCACATCGTTCGATGAAAGGGCCTCTGACCTGCATGTATGCAGGATCAGGGGCCCTTTCCGTTGGTCCCACACGTCCCAAATTCCGCAGGGATTCCGCAGGAGATCTACTCAGGACCTCCGGCGCCCGTCAGACTGCGTCCGTGCGCATCGGAACGTGGAACCTCCAGGGGCGTTGGGACGCTCGCCATCTTGCCCTCATCGAGGCGATGGACTGTGACGTCGTGCTGCTCACCGAGGTGTCCGAGCGGGTCGAGACCCCGGGGTATGACCTGCACCTCGGTGCACTGCCGATGACGCCCAGGCGCCGCTGGGCAGCCGTCGGCTCTCGCCTGCCAATGACTCCCCTGCCCGACCCGCACGGTGCCTCAGCAA
>JARICB010000441.1 GCA_029264225.1 Nocardioides sp.
CCGTGTGCTCGGCCGACAACTTCAACCGACCAGCGGCCCGGTCGACGATGTCGCGCGCGTCATCAGTAATCGCGGGGTCGACTCGTCCTTCGGCGTCGTCGAGGGCCTGCTCGAGACCCTGCACACGGGTCCCGATGTCAGAGCTTCGCGAGACGAGCTTCTTGGCCCCCTCGAGCAAGGACGTCATGATCTCCCTCGAACTTCGGTGAGTGCAAAGGCCACCCTATGCGTCGTGGCTCTTCGATTCCTCATCAGCGCCGTGACTGCCCTTCGCTGCGAAGCGAAGGTCATCGACCCGGCGCGATGCCGCGCGCAACTTCTCGGGCGCCTCGGGCGAGATCTCAAGGCGCCCGAGCAGGTCGAGATAACGCCGACGCTCGGCACCCATCAGCTCACTTACCTTGGCTTCGAGATTGCGACGCGCCCGCTCGGCCAGCGACCGGACGGCCTGGTCTCCGAAGACCGCCTCCAGCAACTTCTGACCCAACACGGCCGAGCCGCCAGCGATGCCGGCCTCGGCACCGGTGACACCGGCGGTGTGGGCGAAGACCACGACCATCAACGCGACCGAGAGGCCGTTGACGCCGAAGGCGAGGAAGCGCGCGGTGGAACGCTTGTCGGCGCCTTCGTTGCGAACCATTTCGAGCACGTCTGATTGCCAGTCGCGCACCACACGCTCGGCGCGCCGCCGGAAGTCGCGGGAGGCCCGACCGAGGTCCTCCCCTGCCTCGCCGAGCAGGACCTGCCCCGGGGCAAGGGACTGCCAGGAGGCCTCGGCCCGCTCGGCGGCCGACTCCGCGTGCTCGAGGATCAGCGTCTCCAGCCCCGACTCGACCGCGACGGTGACTCGCTCGGCCTGCTGGGGCTTGCCCTTCACTGCGTTGATCACCCGGTCGCGCAGCCAACCGACGCGGGTCTCCAGCGATCGGAGCAGTTCGCCGGTGCCGACGAATTCCTGCCAGCGCGCGAGCACCTCGCCGCGAAGCAAAGTGCCGTCGGCGGAAGCCTCGGAAATCGAGTTCACGGCCTGGTCGTAGGCCTTGTTGGCGTCATCGCGCAGGCGACGTACGGCCTCAACCTGGTCGGTGGCGGCATCGGCAACCGAATGTGAACGACGGGCGAGGGTGCGGATGGCCCCGTCAAGGGTCTGCTTGACCACCGCCGAGCGCGCTTCCGCATCCGCTGCGAGGGAGTCGAGCCACGCACGAATCTCGGCGACGGACCCGGGCGGCAGCAGTCCGTCATCGTTGACCTCACCCTCGTTCACCGTGAAGAGCGGGGAGTCCTTCAGCCCACGGCTGGCAAGCATGCGGGCCAGGTGGGTCGAGATCGTCTCGATCGCCTCCGGCGGCGTGCGGTCGAGCACGATCGCAACGGCGGCCGACCGATCGGCGGCCTTGCGCAAGAACTCCCACGGCACCTGGTCGGCGTAGCGGGCCGCCGAGGTGACGAACAGCCAGAGGTCGGCAGCTGCGAGCAGTTGCGCGGCCAGCGTGCGGTTGCGCTCCTCGACCGAGTCGATGTCGGGGGCGTCGAGGATCGCCAGACCGCTCGGCACCGCGTCGGAAGCCACCAGCTGAAGCGCCTGGGGGTCGTCGGTCGTGCGACTCACCCGCTCCAGCTCGGGCAGCAGTCGATCCTGCCCGAACCACTGCGCGTCGGCCGGATTGTGGACCAGCACCGGCGACCTCGTGGTGGGCCGCAGCACACCGGGCTGCGTGACCCTGGAACCGACCAGTGAGTTGACCAGCGTCGACTTTCCTGCACCGGTCGAGCCGCCGACGACGGTCAGCAGTGGCGCCTCGATCGTCATCAGTCGAGGGATGACGTAGTCCTCGAGCTGGTCGACCATCTCGCGCTGAGCGATTCGCTGCTCGGTGGCGCTCGGCACCTCGAGCGGTAGCCGTACCTCCTGCAGGGCGGCGCGCATGCGCAGCAGGGCCGTCAGCATCTGGGTGCTCTCGGCGTTGGGGCGACCGCCGTCCGGGGTTCCCTCGATCTCAGTCATGGGCGCAGAACGCTCCGTTCATCGGGTGGGGACCAGTTGTCCGGGAAAGGAGATGCGGGGTCGAACGGCATTGAGCACCTGCACATGCTCGTGGCCCCGTTGGGCGAAGTCAGCCGGCGCTGTTCCGCGCAGGTAGCGGTGATGGAG
Organism: Nocardioides sp.; assembly: GCA_029264225.1. GTDB lineage: Bacteria > Actinomycetota > Actinomycetes > Propionibacteriales > Nocardioidaceae > Nocardioides. The sequence continues at coordinate 2,156 of JARICB010000441.1, forward strand.
GTAGCCCAGCTCGATGGCTGCCCCCTGATATTCGCGCATCGCCCGCTCACCGGGGATCCCTGCAACCTGCTTGGCATGGATGCGAGCCCGTCGCCTCGCCGGGAGGTCGACCAGCCAGGGAATATCGGTCGCAGGTAGCAGCCCGCGGTCCGCCGCGTCGTTGAGGGCGGCGGCCATCAGACCCCGCTCGGAGTGTCGCCGATACAGGGCGAAGGCGGTAAGTCCGAGGAACGCGGGGAACATCATCGTTGCGTAGGTAAGGAAGAAGTTCTCCGTGCCACCCAGGGTCGAGGCGTTCCAGAGCGAGTGGGCGAGCACCGCCAGCGCGTAGCCACCGATCGGTGCCAGGAAGCGCACCGTGGCGACGCGAGAGGTGACCGCGAGACCGATCCCGATCCCGATGAAGGCCGTGAACAGCGGATGGGCGAACGGGCTCAACAGGCACCGGACGATGAAGGTCCCGGTCAGCGCCTCGGTCCCACCTGGCCCGAAGCCGTCGGTGCCGTTGTAGGCCGCCGCCAGGTAGAGCAGGTTCTCGGTGAACGCGAAGCCGATCCCGACCATCCCGGCGTACACGATGCCGTCGAGCACGCCATCGAGCTCGTGGCGTCGCCACCACAGCAACAGCAGTAGGAACGCACCCTTCGTGGCTTCCTCGGTCACCGGCGCCACGAACGCCAGGCTGGCATCGTCGGAGGCTCCGCCCACCACGCCGATACCTTGGAAGACCAGCGCTGCCGCCGTCGCCACGAAGGCGCCCCAGAGCAGCCCCGCCATCAGCAGTGACCGCGGCTCAGGCTCGTAGCGGTCGAGCCACATAAAGCAGCCGACCAGCGGCCCTACGGGCAAGGCAGCCAAAAGTGCCGCCATCACCAACGAACCAGGACCGCCCGACAAGGCGATGATCAGGGCCATCACCAGGGCACCGATCAGCACCAGCGCCGTCACCACGATGGTGAAGGCGACACTGTCACGACGGCGTCTGGGCATGGTCGGAAGCCTAGCCGGATTGCAGCCCAGCGCTCCCCCGCCCCCGGCGTAGAGTGATGGGCGTGAACGAGCAGACGACGCCGGAAGCCCCCGAGCCCAAGACCGAGTCACACGACCCCGCCGTGCCTGCGGCCTACGCCGCGTTCATGCGCACCGGATGGGGCGAGCGCACGCTCGACCTCCCCGTTCATCCGGTTGCCGACTACGCCGAAGCGCGCCGGGCCACCCTGGCAGCGACCTTCCCGGGCGAACGACTGGTGCTGCCGGCGGGCACCTTCAAGGTGCGCTCCAACGACACCGACTACCGCTTCCGCTCCGACACCGCCCACACCTATTTCTGCGGGAACCAGACCAGTGACGCAGTGCTGGTCATCGAGGACGGCGACTCTGTTCTCTATGCCCGCCCGCGAGCGGCTCGCGACACCGACGAGTTCTTCCGCGACCGGCAGTACGGCGAGTTGTGGGCCGGGCGGCGTCCCTCCCTTCAGGAGATCTCGGATTCGCTCGGACTCGAGGTCCGTCACATCGCCGACCTGCCCTCCTTCGGCGACGACCGCAAGACCCGCGACCTCACGACCGACGCAGACCTTGCCCGGGTCGCCTCCGAGTTGCGGTTGATCAAGGACGAGTGGGAGGTCGCCGAACTGCAGGAGGCCTGCGACATCACCACCTTGGGCTTCGAGGACTCGGTGCGCGAGTGGGAACGGGTCCGCGAGTTCGGTGAGCGTTGGATCGAAGGCACCTTCTTCCGCCGCGCTCGGGCGATGGGCAACGACATCGGCTACGACTCCATCGTCGGCGGCGGCTCGCACGCGACCACGCTGCACTGGACCGAGAACACCGGGCCCATCACGCCGGGCTCCTTGGTGCTGCTCGACATGGGGGTCGAAGGCCGCAACCTCTACACCGCAGATGTCACCCGCACCCTCCCGGTCGACGGCACCTTCACCCCGCTCCAACGCGACCTCTACGACCTGGTCTTCGCCGCGCAGCAGTCGGGTATCGAGGCCGTACGCCCCGGCGCCCCGATCCTGGGAGCCCACCACGCGGCCATGGAGGTGTTGGCCCATGGATTGTCCGACCTCGGGCTGCTCCCCGTGAGCGCGGAGGAGTCACTCGATCCGGAGTCCAAGCTCTACGCGCGCTGGACCCTGCACGGCACCTCGCACATGCTCGGTATGGACGTCCACGACTGCGGCCGGGCCTCGGCCGACGTCTACCCGAAGGGCGACCTCGTCGAGGGCATGGTGCTCACCGTCGAGCCGGGGCTCTACTTCCAGGAGGACGATCTGCTCGTCCCCGAAGAGCTGCGCGGGATCGGCATCCGGATCGAGGACGACCTCCTCGTCACCGCCGACGGTTACCGGAACCTCTCGGCCGCCCTGCCTCGCACCTCCTCCGCTGTGGAGGAGTGGATGGGCTCCCTGTCCGGCTGATCGTGGACTGTCACCATTTCGACGCCGATCGCTGTCGCTCCTGCACGCTGCTGGAGATCCCGCGTGCGCGGCAACTCCACGACAAGCAGGCACACGCCCGGGCGCTTGTTCCTGCACCGACGTGGCTGCCGACGATCGCCGGCCCCGACGCGGAGTTCCGCAACAAGGCCAAGATGGTCGTCGGCGGCACCGTGGAGACACCCACACTGGGCATCCTCGACTCCTCCCATGTCGGAGTCGATCTGCGCGATTGCGCGTTGCACACCCCCGGCCTGAGTGCCGCTCTGAGGGTGGTAGCTGCCTTCATCACCCGCGCCGCGCTGACGCCGTACGACGTCACTCAGCGTCGCGGGGAGCTCAAGCACGTGCTGCTGACCGAGTCACCCGAGCACGAGTTGATGCTGCGGCTAGTGGTGCGTTCGCGAGCCGACGAGACTCGGATTCGCAAGCATCTGCCCTGGCTGCTCGCCGAACTACCGACGCTGCGGGTCGTGTCACTCAATGTGCAGCCCGCGCACGCGGCCGTGCTCGAGGGCGACCGCGAGATCGTCCTCACCGAAGCGGCGGCGCTGCCGATGCGGCTCGACGAGGTGTCGTTGTCGTTGCGACCCCAGTCGTTCTTCCAGACCAACACGTTCGTCGCCGACGCGCTCTACGCTCAGGCGCGGGAGTGGGCGGCCGGGCTGTCCGCAGCGCGCAACGTCTGGGATCTCTACTGCGGTGTCGGCGGCTTCGCCCTGGCCTGTACGTCGCCGGGCCGCACGATCACGGGCGTCGAACTCTCGACCGAGGCCGTCGCCGCCGCATCCGCGACCGCCCCTCCCGGTGTCACCTTCGTGGCCGGTGACGCGACGACGTGGGCGCGCGAGCAGCCCGCCGCTCCCGATCTGGTGATCGTGAACCCGCCGCGGCGTGGCATGGGCGCCGACCTGGCCGATTGGCTGGAGTCCTCCGGCGTCGCACACGTCATCTACTCCTCGTGCAACGCCGAGTCGCTCGCCCTCGACCTGGCACGGATGCCCGGCCTGCGGCCGGTGGAGGCTCGGGTGCTCGACATGTTCCCGCACACGACGCACTACGAAGTGCTCGTCCTGTTGTCACGCTGAGCGAAGCCACCCGAACCTCTTCCCGATCCATTCGAACAGGTGTACGATTGCCGTAGGCAACCAGCTCCTGAGAAGAGCTGAGAGACACGCATAGAACCGGAAGTGCCCCGGACGTCATTTGACTCACCGCGTGTCGCACTGGCGCAGCCCGACGATGCCTCGGGGAACCCACCGCTTTGCACAGCGCTCCGGTGGTGACCATCCCCAGCGTGCGATCGGAGGCCCTCATGACCAGTGCACAACTGGTCCGCGAATGCGGGCAGACGATCGCGTCCGCGCTCGACACGGTCGAGTCAGTCGAGTTCTGTTACCTCTCGCCGGCCGAGAAGGCCGAGAGCCTGACCATGCTCGCGCGACTCCAGGCGCGCGTCGAGGCGACGACGTTGCGGCTACTGGCCGTGGCCGACGACGTCGCCGAGGAGCACGGATCCCGAGACGTGGGCGCCTGGCTGCAACACGCCCTACACCTCGATCGCGCGGAAGCGCGGCGGGCGATGAACCTGGCACGCAGCCTCGACCGGCACTGGAGCGCGGTGGCGTGCGCGCATCGCGCCGGCGTCATGACCACGGCCCAGGCGGCGACGATCGTCCGAGCACTCGACGACCTTCCCGACGACCTCGAACCCGATCTCATGACCAGGGCCGAGCAGGCGTTGATCTCTCATGCCATCGAGTTCGCCCCCAAGGAACTGCGCTGCCTCGGCCGCCGAATCCTCGACGTACTCGCCCCCGAGATCGGCGAGGAGCAGGAACGCAGGCGCCTGGCGGACGGAGAGCTGCACGCCCGCAAGAAGACCAGCCTGACCACGCACACCCACGGCGATGGCACCACCACGATCAAGATCCGCGTGCCCGACAGCGCCGCCGACCGCCTCACTACCTACCTCCACGCCTGGACCAACCCGCGCCGCCCCGATGGCACTCCCGGCCGCACCGACGCGATGAGCGAAGCGCCCTACGCCACGCGGCTCGGGCATGCCTTCTGCGCGCTGCTCGAACACCTCGACCCTGCCGACCTCCCGACCCACGGTGGCACCGCGACGACCGTGGTCGTCACTCTGCCGCTCGATCGGCTGCTTGACGGTCTGGGGGTCGCGGTGAGCGGCACCGATGGTCGCCTCAGCGCCAGCGAGGTGCGTCGCTTGGCCTGCACTGCCAACATCGTCCCCGTCGTGCTCGGCGCGAAGTCCGAGGTCCTCGACGTGGGACGAGCCCGTCGGCTGTTCACCACCGCGCAGCGTCGGGCCCTCGCGGTGCGCGACCAGCGCTGCCGAGCCGACGGGTGCGACATGCCCGCCGCCTGGTCCGAAGCGCACCACCTGCACCCCTGGAGTCGCGGTGGCGTGACCGACCTCGACAACGCCCTGCTGCTCTGCAGCCATCACCACCATCGTGCCCACGACGACCGTTACCTGCACGACCGACTCCCCAACGGCGACCTCAGGTTCCATCTGAGGCGGTAGAAGCCGGGCCCAGGGCGAAGTCGGAGTGACGGACATCTCACCCGAAGAATGGAATGTTGCACGGCTCCACACGTTGCACCAAGTGTGCTGACACCGGTGACCGTAGGAGAGACGCTGACGCGTCGACTCTTCGTGGACCTGTTGCGCACGCAGAGCACTCTGTGTTGCTCCTGACTCCGATCGGCTGACCCAGGCTCCACGGCCCCGTCGTGCCGACTCCGCTCCCCACCGAGTCGACTGCCGCATTGCCGCGTCAGCACCAAAGGAATCTCATGAGTTCGACGTCCGCCACTCCCACTCCCCGCCGCCGATTGCGACTCCCCTCCTTCGGCGTCCAGGTCCTGATCGGCCTCGTGCTCGGTGTCCTCGTCGGGCTCCTCGCCCGCTCCATGGGACCGGACGGCATCGATGCCGCGACGGGAGTCGCCGACCCCAACTGGCTGACCGAGACCCTTTCCACCGTCGGGGGGATCTTCGTGACGCTGCTGCGCACGATCGTGCCGCCCCTGGTCTTCTTGGCGATCGTCGCCTCGATCGCCAACTTGCGTGACGTGACCGGCGCCGCCCGCCTGGCGTGGAAGACGCTGGCCTGGTTCGCGATCACTGCCTTGATCGCGGTGGGCATCGGCATCACGCTCGGGCTGGTCCTCCAACCCGGCGACCACGCCAGCGTCTCGCGCGACGCGGCCGCGGCCCCCTCCACCACTGGTTCTTGGCTCGACTTCCTGACCGGTCTGGTGCCCGCCAACATGCTCGGACTCGAGGGGTACGCCGGTGACGACGGCTCGGTCGGGATGTCCTTCAACGTGCTCCAGATCCTGGTCGTGGCCATCGCCGTCGGCATCGCGACCCTGCAGATCGGCTCCGCCGCGGATCCGTTCCTGACGGTGGTTCGTTCGGCGCTGGCAGTGGTGCAGAAGGTGCTGTGGTGGGTCATCCTGCTGGCACCGGTCGCGACCGTAGGGCTGCTCGGCAAGGCAGTCGCCAGCTACGGCTGGGACGCCCTGGGCTCGCTCGCGACGTTCACGGTCGCGATCTACCTCGGTCTCGCGATCGTGCTGCTCGGCGTCTACCCGGTGTTGCTGCGCCTCAACGGCCTCTCGGTCAAGCAGTTCTTCTCCGGCGCCTGGCCCGCCCTTTCATTGGCGTTCGTGTCGCGCTCGTCCATCGGCACGATGCCGGTGACGCAGTCGGTCACCGAGCGCAGCCTCGGCGTACCGCGGGCCTACGCGTCCTTCGCCGTACCGCTCGGCGCGACCACCAAGATGGACGGCTGCGCCTCGATCTACCCGGCCGTCTCGGCGATCTTCGTGGCGCAGTTCTTCGGCCTCGATCTGTCCATTACCGACTACGTACTGATCGCCTTCGTCTCGGTCATCGGATCGGCAGCCACCGCCGGCGTCACGGGCGCCACCGTGATGCTTACCTTGACCCTCTCGACCCTCGGCCTGCCGCTCGAAGGCGTCGGCCTGCTCCTCGCCATCGACCCGATCCTGGACATGGGTCGGACCGCGGTCAACGTCGCCGGGCAGGCCCTGGTGCCGACGCTGGTCGCCAAGCGCGAAGGCATTCTCGATCTCGATACCTACAACGCCCGGCGCACCGGCGCCGCCTGGCAGCCGGAGCCGACCACCGATGAGGTGCTGGTCCCAGCCTCCTGAGGCATGCGGGGTGACGTAGGTCACATCCGGGCGTAACCTGCCGAGATGAGTCTCGGCAGCCAGAATGATCGACCGCGCCCTGAGGACGGCCCACCTCCGACCAACAGGGCAATGATGATCGCGGCAGGCGTGCTGCTCGTGATCCCGATCATCGCGCTCATGGCGGTGCCGACGTATGCCAAACAGGGCCCGGAACTCTTCGGCTTCCCATTCTTCTTCTGGTACCAGTTCGTGTGGGTGTTCCTGTGCTCGGGGCTGACCTACAGCGCCTACCGGCTCACTCTGGCTGCCCGGCCCAAGCCTTCCGCGAAGCCGGACCCCTCCGGGGAGGTGAAGTGAGCGCGGGGGCGCTGTCGATGGCAGCAGACACCGAGGTCAACGTCACGGCCCTCACCGTCCTGATCGTCTTGTTCACCCTGGTGGCCGTCGCGGGTTTCCTGGCGTCGAGGTTCAAGCGCGGCGACGGCCTCGAGTCCCTCGACGAATGGGGGCTCGGCGGCCGAAAGTTCGGCACCTGGATCACTTGGTTCCTGCTCGGTGGCGACCTCTACACGGCCTACACGTTCGTGGCGGTGCCGGCTGCCATGTTCGCGCTCGGCTCCGTCGCCGGATTCTTCGCCGTGCCGTACACGATCGTGCTCTACCCCATCATCTTCATCTTCATGGCCCGCCTCTGGTCGGTCAGTCACCGCCACGGCTACGTCACGACGGCCGACTTCGTCCGCGGCCGATACAACAGCCGAGGGCTGTCGCTCGCGGTCGCCGTCACGGGCTTCGTGGCAACCATGCCCTACATCGCACTCCAGTTGGTCGGAATCCAGGCCGTGCTGGAGGTGGCCGGGATCGGCGGCAACGACAACATCATTGCCAAGGACGCGCCCCTGTTCATCGCCTTCGCGGTGCTGGCCGCCTTCACCTACTCCAGCGGACTCCGGGCACCGGCCGTGATCGCCTTCGTCAAGGACATCCTGATCTACCTCGTCATCATCGTCGCGGTGATCTACCTGCCCGGACAGGTCGGCGGTTGGGAGAACATCTTCGGCTCCGCGCAGGAGAAGATGGCGGCCACCAACCAGGTGACCGGCAAGCCAACGGGCGCGTTCATCCCCGGCGCTGGTGCGGGCTGGGCCTACGCGACGTTGGCCCTCGGGTCGGCCCTGGCCCTGTTCATGTATCCACACTCGGTAACTGCGTCGCTGTCCTCCAACAGTCGCAACACCATCCGACGCAACGCCGCGATCCTGCCGGCCTACTCCTTCGTGCTGGGCTTGCTGGCGCTGCTCGGCTGGGTGGCCATCGCGGCCGGAACGAACCCGATCGGCCTCGATGGCGAGGCCAACGCACAACTGGTGATCCCTCAGTTGTTCGAGGACATGTTCCCGGCCTGGTTCGCGGGAGTGGCCTTCTCGGCGATCGCCATCGGCGCGCTCGTACCGGCGGCGATCATGTCCATCGCTGCCGCCAACACCTTCAGCCGCAACATCTACAAGGAGTGGCTCAAGCCCGACGCCACTGCGAAGCAGGAGGCCAAGGTGTCCAAGTTGATGTCGCTGGTCGTGAAGGCGTTCGCGCTGATCTTCGTGCTCACCCTGGACAAGCAGAATGCGATCAACTTCCAACTCCTCGGCGGCATCTGGATCCTCCAGACCTTCCCCGCAGTCGTCTTCAGCCTGTTCACACGCTGGTTCCACCGCTATGCCCTGTTCGCCGGCTGGGCCGTGTCGATGGTCTACGGCACAGTAGAGGCCTACCAGGTCGTCAACCCGGCCACCGGAAAACACTTCGGTGGATCCCTCGCCCTGATGCCTGGGATCGAGGAACTCGGTTACATCGCCTTGACCGCCTTCGTTCTCAACGTGACGATCTCGATCGTCCTGAGCGCGATCCTCAACGCTCTGAAGGTCTCGAACGGCCAGGACGAGACCATCGCCTTCGACTATTTCGCCGATACGGACGACCCGCGCGTCCAAAAGAACCTCACTGAGCAAGCCCCGGGCGAGCCCTGAGTCGATCCTGACCCACATCCCGGCGAACCTCAGAGCGTTCTGATTGCCCTCTGCGCGCAGCGCAGTGGCGGTCGCGGCAGAGCGCCCCAGCCACTTGCGGCACAATAGCCGCGGACTGGAAGACCCGGACCCGATCTCCGGGCGTCATTCCGATCCCGCCCCCGTAGCTCAGCTGTATAGAGCAAGAGCCTTCTAATCTCTAGGTCGCAGGTTCGAATCCTGCCGGGGGCGCACACGTGATGTGGGAGATGCTCGCCACAAAGTTGCCACTCACAACCACCGACCGGCCAGACTGCGCGGGTGACCTTTTCTTTCTTCACCGCTGACGATGCCGACACGCTGACCCCGACCGACGTGGCGCGCAGCCTGTGGAGCGCCGACCAGATGCACGGCGTAGCCATCAGCGGCGCGATGGCCCGCGGTATCGAGAAGGCCGTTACCCGTACCGACCTGCGGCCGGCGCGCTACACCCTCGACATGTTCCGCCCCGCCTCCATGGCGCCGTTCACCGTCGAGACCACGATCGTGCGCGACGGCAAGCGCATCTGCCTGGTCGATGCTCATCTGCTCCAGGAAGGCGAGATCAAGATCCGGGCCAGCGCGATCTTCCTCAAGCCCACCGAGGACCCGGACGGCCAGGTCTGGCAGCCCAGCGACAACCCGACACCGCCCCTCGAGGTACCGGTGCTGACCGAGCCGACCGTGCCGTGGTTCGCCAGCGACATGCCGTGGTCGCAGAACTTCGGTGATCACCAGAACGCTGGCCGCAAGCAGACCTGGCAGTACGGCGTTCCGGTCGTGGCCAACGAGGTGCCGAGCCCGTTCCAGGCGGTCGCCAGCATCGCCGATGGCACCACGATGGCCTGCAACTGGGGCAGCAAGGGCGTGCAGTACATCAACACCGACATCACGCTGACACTGTCGCGGCTCCCGAGTTCCCTCGAGATCGGCCTGCGCGGCGAGCGGTGGTCGGGCCACGACGGCATCGCCGTCGGCGTGGCCACCGTCTATGACCGCGAGGGCGTGGTCGGCCAGTCGATGGTCACCTCGCTCAACAACGCCCGCCGCTCGGTCGACTTCAAGGAGCACGAATTCGCCGAGGACGGCAGTCGCACCAGCCGCGCCTGAGGATGCCGAGGCGGCTCCCGGATCGGCGCGCCTCCCTGCTGCTCCCCTGCAGGGCCGCTAGAAAAGGCCCTACGCCCGGCGAGGTATGAGCTCGCCGGGCTACCGTCCTTGACTGATCAGTGACCTCGCCTGATCAGCCGACGTAGTCGTCGATCTCTGTGAGAATCCTGCTCGCCACCTCAGGCGGTGCGAACGACGCACGCACCGCGGCCCGCGACAGGTCGGCGACGCCATCGCGGTCGAGCGCGAGCAGTTCGGCGGCGATCGCATACTCCTGGTTGAGGCTGGTGCCGAACATCGGCGGGTCATCCGAGTTGATCGTCACCGGCACGCCGGCAGCGACGAACGTGGCAAGCGGGTGTTCGGCCAGGGTGGCCACTGCGCGAGTCGCGACATTAGAGGACGGGCAGACCTCCAACGTGATGCCCGACGCCGCCAGGTGTGCGAGCAGGGCGGGGTCGGCCGCCGACGACGTGCCGTGACCGATCCGTTCGGCGCCGAGCAACCGCACCGCGTCCCACACGGTCTCGGGGCCGGTGGTCTCCCCCGCGTGCGGCACCGAGTGCAGGCCAGCGGCGCGGGCCGCGTCGAAATGGGGTTGGAACTGCGGCCGAGGCACACCGATCTCCGGTCCCCCGAGGCCAAACCCGACCAAGGCCGACGGACCGTGGTCGAGCGCATAGGCCAAGGTGGCGTCTGCAGCCGGGATCCCCAGCTCGCCGGGGATGTCGTAGACCCAACGCAGCACCAGGCCGAAGTCGCGCTCGGCCGCCACCCGCGCATCCTCGATCGCCTCGGTGTAGGCCTCGATCGACATTCCGATGTCGTCGCGCTCGGGCCGGACGGAGGTGTAGGGCGTGCAGGTCAGCTCGGCATAGCGCAGCCGCTGCCCTTCGGCCATCTCCCGTGCCACCTCGTAGGTCAGGGTGCGCACGTCCTGCGGCGTACGGACGATGTCGACCACCGCCAAGTAGACGTCGATGAAGTGGGCGAAGTCGCGGAACTCGAAGAACTTGCGCAGCTCGTCGGGGTCGCTCGGGACTGTCCCGGGGTGCCGGGCCGCCAGTTCGGCGACGATCCGAGGCGAGGCCGAGCCCACCTGGTGGACGTGCAGCTCGGCCTTGGGCAGCCCGGCGATGAAGTCCGTCAGATCGCTCACTTCAACAGCTCGGGAAGTTTCCCTGCCTCGATCGCCTCGCCGTCGACCAGCACCGTAGGCGTGCCCTGGACCTTCGCGTCGGTCGCGGCGCTGACACCGTCGGCGACCCACCCCTTGAACTTGAGGTCCTTGATCGCGTCGCTGACCTCGGACTCGGTGGCGCCAGCCTCGACCGCCTGCTCGATCAGCCAGGCGTCGTCGGGGTAGGGCCCGGTCTCAACGGGCTGCTGAGCGTAGAGCTCGTCGTGGAACGTCTTGGCCACGTCGGGTCCGGCAGCGTCGAGCACCACCGCGAAGGCGTTAGTGGCCCGCTCGGAGTAGTCACCGAAGTTGGACAGGAAGTTGATCGGCCGGTATTCCACCGTGGCCCGTCCCTCGGCCACTGCCGTGTTGAGCTCTTCGCCCATCGCGGCCTCGAACGACTTGCACGCCGGGCACAGGAAGTCTTCGTAGATGACGACGTCATGCGCGGCGGAGTCCTCACCCAACTTCATTCCGAAGGTCGAGGTGGCACCAGCCGGAACGGGACCGCCCTTCGACTTTCCCGCCTCGTTCTGCAGCCAGAACGCCACGCCCGCGACGAGCAGGAGCGCAACGACCACCGGAACGATGGTGAGCAGCCGGCGTTGCTTCTCCTTGCGGTTCTGCTCGGCCATCATGGCTGCGGCCCGAGCCGTTCGGTCAGCGGACTTCTTGGGCTTCGACATTCAGTTCCTCTCGGTGTCCCGCAGGAGCGGGAAAAATGACAGCGTCCAGTGACCAGCGACTGCGCGGCCAGACTACGAGCCACGCAGAAAGCAGCAGCAGCCCCACATCTCGGGCGATCTCCACCGGATACTTGGAGGTCGCGTTCTCGATCTCCCCGCCGCCACCGAAGCAGCCGCAGTCGATCTGCAACCCACGAGCCCAGGCGGCCGAGATCCCGATGATGAAAGCAATGAACAGCAGTGCCGACAGCACACCCATGGCCCGGGTCAGCAGGCCGAGGACAAGACAGACCCCGATCAACACCTCCACGACCGGCAGGGCAGTTCCCACCGTCGCGACGATGGCCTCCGGGAGGAGGTCGTAGGCCCGCACCGCGCGGATACTGGCTGCGGGGTCGCCGAGCTTGATCACGCCGGCAGCGATCCACACACTGCCGGTGACGAGCCGCGCCACCAGGGCGATCCACTGCTTCACGGCCAAGATCCTAGGGCCATCGTCTGAACCGTTGCTGAGAGCCGTGGGTAGGGTGACTGCTCGTGAATGAACGCCTTGTGTGGATCGACTGTGAAATGACCGGCCTGGACCTGGAGGCAGACGCTCTGGTCGAGGTGGCGGCCCTGGTGACCGACTTCGAACTCAACGTGCTCGGTGAGGGGATCGACGTCATCATCAAACCTCCACCTGCTGCCTTGGACCAGATGGTCGAGTTCGTGCGCAACATGCACGAGACGTCGGGGCTCCTGGAAGAGCTCGAGGCGGGTACGACGATGGCCGACGCCGAGCAGCAGGTGCTGGCCTACATCAAGGAGCACTGCCCCGACGGCAGCCGTCCGCCCCTGGGTGGCAACACGGTGGGGACCGACCGCGCCTTCTTGGCCCGCGACATGCCCGGGCTCGAGTCCTTCCTGCACTATCGCAACGTCGACGTGTCCTCCATCAAGGAGCTGGCCCGCCGCTGGTATCCGCGTACCTACTTCGCCGCCCCGGCGAAGCGTGGGAACCACCGGGCCCTGGCCGACATCCAGGAGAGCATCGAGGAGCTGCGCTACTACCGGGAGGCGGTCTTCGTCGCCCAGCCCGGTCTCGACACCGCAGCGGCGCGAGACCTCGCGGCCAAGCACGCGGGCACCATCACTGGTCTCGGCCCCGATTCCGAGACTTCACCCTGACTGTCCTACACTTCTCATCGGCCTCGCGCTCTGCGCGAGGACCATGGTGGGTATAGCTCAGCTGGTAGAGCGCCGCCTTGTGGTGGCGGATGTCGCGGGTTCAAGTCCCGTTACTCACCCCAATTCGCAGAGCCCCGGTCAATGCGCCCGGGGCTCTGCTGTTTCCGGAGCCTGCTCGACACGCGTCGGACATGGCAGCGAGACCGACATGATCGTGCCGACGTCCGGCTCCGACTCGACCCGGATGGAGCCGCCGTGCCGCTCCACGATGGCTTTGGCGATCGAGAGGCCCAGTCCGCTTCCCTGGATGGCGCGGTCGAGAGCGGTCGAGGACCGGAAGAACCGGGTGAAGAGTCGACCCTGCTCCTCGATCGGGATCCCGATGCCGGTGTCGCTGATCTCGATCAGGTAGTGGCCGTCCACGACAGCCAGCCGGGCTACGACACGGTCACCGGCGGTACTGAACTTCACTGCGTTGCCCATCAGGTTCACCAGCACCCGCTCGAGCTGGTCGCGGTCCCCGACAAATGGGGTCGCCCCGTGTGGCAGGACCTGGTGACACCGCACCCCGGCACGTTCGGCGGACGGGGTGACGACCTCGCAAGCCGCCAACATCACCTCACGCAGATCGAGCTCGACGTGCGCGCTGGCCAGGCCCCCCTCCTGGACCTGCGATAGCGCCAGCAGGTCGTCGATGAGCAGGAGCAGCCGTTGGCTGTTGCTGTGCACCCGCCCGAGCGCGTCGAGCTGGCGATCGTTCACCTCACCGAAGCCGCCGTCGGTGAGTACTTCCAGGTAGCCCATGATGCTGGTGATCGGGGTCCGCAGTTCGTGACTGACGGTGGAGACGAAGTTCTCCTTGACCCGGTCGACCTCACGCAGCCGCTCAACGGCGTCTCGTTCGCGGGCGAGGGCCTTCTCGAGGGTGAGCTGGGTACGCACCCGCTCGCTCACGTCTTCGGCCGTGGACACGTAGCCCACCACCACGCCCAGGTCGTCGAGGAGCGGGGAAAGGCTCATCAGGTGGACCCGCCGTTCGCCGTCCTTGCGCACGAACTCGATCTCGAGCCCGCTCACCTCCGGGACCGCCATCGCCCGCGCGACCTCTCGATAGTCGTGTCTGACCCCGAGCAGGTCGGCGATCCGAGCAATCTCATCGTTGGTGTAGAACATGCTCGGCGGCTGCCCGAGCACCTCATGAAGCTCATAACCCAGCATGCTGACCGCTCCCGGGTTGAACAGCGAGATGCGTCCCTGGGCATCGGTGCCGATGATGGCGATGGCCGATGCGCTGTCCACCACCCGCTGAAGCTTGTTGGCCTCTGAGACCGCGCTTCGGCTGAGTTGACGTTGCCACCCCACCGCCACCGCGAACGGCACGCTGACCATGGCACAGGCCGTCACGAAGAAGGCGGTGGCCGGCAAGACCCAGGCGAGATGGTCAATCTTCACGAGGAAGCCGAATTCGCCGAGGCCCCTTACCCCCATGACGTTGGACAGGATGGCCGTTCCCAGGAGCGCCATGAGGGTGTCTCGCAACGGCAGCCGTCTGGCGAACCAGCTCAACGTCACTATCCACCCGACCGAGGCCAGGCTGCGGATGGGCCACGGCACGAACGAGCCCCCGATCCCGAGCACGATCAACGTCAGCCACAGCGCAACCCGCTCGCCCGCCTTCGCCTCTCCGGCATCGGACATGGTCCGCATGAAGAACGGCAGCAGGACCAGGTAGGAACTGAAGTGGCCCAGACCGGTAGCGACAACGGTAAGAGCCAGCCCACTGTCCAAGGTGGCCGGGCTGGCGATCGTAATGATGATGGTGCCAACCAATGCTCCCGCAGTGGCTGCCGAGAGGTACTGCCGGAAATTGGCGGACGTTTCAAGCCGGGGCGCGTCCCCGTCGAGGCACGTGCGACGCAGCATGGCAGCGGTTGCCATGGCGCCTACTCCGTGGGCCACCCCCCAGACTGCGGCGAGCAGCCATGCGTCCCCGGCCCCGACATGGGCGAGGGTGGTGGCCGACCAGACCAGTAGCGAGACCAGCCACCAAGTGCGGAGGCGGTTCATCAGCAGAATGCCCGCGGCCAGCCCGACGGGCGCAAACTCTCCGACGTCGAACTCGGGGCGGGCAGCACTGACAGCTGCGTATTCGACCAGGCCATACAGCAGGATCAGCGCGGCGGTCCGCTGCCACACATTCACCTTCACCCCGGGAGGGTATCGGCAGTAGCGAGGCGATGCGTCTAGGTTGGCTCAGGTGAGCATCGGTGAGCATAGCTACGACGTCGCCATCGTCGGAGGCGGACACAACGGTCTCGTCGCTGCGGCCTACCTGGCCCGCGCAGGACTGTCGGTCGTCGTCCTCGAACGCCTCGCCCGCGTCGGTGGCGCCGCCGTGTCGGCCAGCCCGTTCGCGGGACTGTCAGCCCGGCTCTCGCGTTACTCCTATCTGGTCAGCCTGATGCCCGAGTCGTTGATGGCTGACCTGGATCTGGACCTGTCCCTGGTGTCGCGCACAGTCGCCTCCTACACGCCGTACGTGCACGACGGACACCCCGCCGGACTGCTGGTCGAGCGCCCAGAAGGGCGCGCAACGCGAGAGTCCTTCGCCGCCCTGACCGGGTCGGACCAGGAGTACGACGCGTGGCGCGAGTTCTATGCCGACGTAGCTGACCTGGCCCACACGGTGGCGCCGACGCTGATGCAACCACTCCCCCTCGCACGCGACCTGCGGGCCATCGTCGACCCAGGCATCTGGCGTGACTTCGTGAGCCAGCCGCTCGGCCACACCATCGAGCAGCGGTTCACCAACGACACCGTCCGCGGGGTCGTCGCTACAGACGCACTGATCGGCACCTTCGCCTCGATGGGCGCCGAGTCCCTCATCCAGAACCGCTGCTTCCTCTACCACCTGATCGGCAACGGCACCGGTGAGTGGCGGGTGCCGGTCGGCGGAATGGGCGCCGTCACCGACGCGTTGGGTCGCGCTGCCGACTCAGCGGGTGCCGACATCATCACCAGTGCGGGGGTCAGCCGGATCGAACCCGGCGCCGACACGGCCACCGTCGTGTGGCACGACGGCAGGCGTGAGCAGTCACTGACGTGTCGGCGAGTGCTCTCCGGGGTCGCTCCCTGGGTGCTGCGCATCCTGCTCGGGGAGGACGAGGACCCAGACGCCAAACCGGCCGGCTCCCAACTCAAGATCAATTTCCTGCTCGATCGTCTCCCTGCACTGAAGTCGGGCATCGACCCGGCGCTCGCCTTCGCCGGCACCCTGCACCTCGGCGAGGACTACTCCCAGCTCGAGCGGGCCTACGTCGAGGCGGCAGCCGGGCAGGTGCCGAGCGCGATGCCCGGCGAGGTCTACTGCCACTCCTTGAGCGACCCCTCGATCCTCGGAGAACTGGCTGAGCGGGGAGGCCACACGCTGACCTACTTCGGCCTGCACACACCGCCCGCCCTCTTCGAGGGTCCAGGGGGCCAGCGGGCCAAGGATCTTGCCGTCGAGCGGGCGATCGCCTCGCTCGATCAGCATCTGACCGAGCCGATCCTCGGCTGTGTCACGACCGACAGCCACGGCCAGCCCTGTGTCGAGGCCAAGATCCCGCAAGACATCGAGAGCGACCTGGCCATGCCCGGGGGCCACATCTTCCACGGTGACCTCGAGTGGCCGTGGGCCCCCCAGCGGTCCCGGCTGGAGACTCCGGCCCAGCAGTGGGGCGTGCAGACCGACCACGATGTGGTGCTGCTGTGCGGCTCCGGAGCCCGCCGGGGCGGAGCCGTGTCCGGCCTGGGTGGCCACAACGCTGCGCAGGCGGTGCTCGCAGAACTCGGCTGAGCCACCTCGATTTCATCCGATCGAGGACGGCGTGTAGGGTTTCGGTGTTGTCGCAGAGCATGTGAAGACATGCGCCATTAGCTCAATTGGTTAGAGCAACTGACTCTTAATCAGTAGGTTCGGGGTTCAAGTCCCTGATGGCGTACAACGCGAAGAAGGCCGGCCCCGCGGGGCCGGCCTTCTTGCATTCGTCGTCTCTCAGCTTTGGCTGACCGAGCTCGCGGTGGAACCGCCGAGGTCCATGGCCGGCAGCCCGAGTTTGCGGTGGTCCCAGGTCCGGGTCCGCTCGACGTCCAGGCGCACGACCACCCGGTTGTGCATCATGACGTCGAGGAACGGCCGCAGTTCGGGTGTGTACGGCGCGTTGTAGCGCTCGAAGATGGCCAGGCAGACCCGCTCCAGCAATTGGGGGTCGTCCTCGACGATCACGCCCTGGCCTTCCATCGCCACGCCCCGCAGCGCGTCGTAGGTGTGTCCGGCCTCGACCAGGAACGACATCTTCGGGTCGCGACGAAGATTGACCACCTTCTGCGACTTCGGCTTGGTCTCGAGCCAGATGTGGCCCTCGAACCATGCGTACCACATGCCGATCAGGTGGATCTGGCCCTGCGGACCCACCGTCGCGACCGTGGAGCTCCGCTGGGCGGAGAGAAAGTCGTCGACCTCGGTCTCGGACATGACGATGGCATCGCGCTGCTTCACGCGCGCCACCCTAGACGTCGGGGCCCAGTGGTGTGTGGGAAGTGGCTCAGCCGGCGATCTTGCGAATGATCGCGACCAGCACGATCACACCGACGACACCGCCGGCCACCTTGATGATGTTGTCGGTGCGCGGCGCCCCGGTCTCGAGATCGACGAAGTGCGACTTCATCGAGGTCACCTCGCGACTTACGATGGTCTTGGGGTTGGCACGGTAGGCGAGCTGGTCGATCGTGCCGGCAAGACGCTCGCGCGTCTCTTCGATCTCCCGCTCGAGCGAGTTCAGTTCGTTGGTCACGCTGGAAGGTTATCAATGGTGCGCGGGTCGAATCCCCACGGCAGTTCCAGCCGATGCGCCGACATCAACCCATCATCGGTCAACACATCGAACGTGGGTCCGTCGGCGACCACCACGCCGTCGCTCAGCACGACCGCACGTGGACACAGTTCGAGCGCGTAGGGCAGGTCGTGGGTGACCATCAGCACGGTGACGTCGAGACTGCGCAGGATGTCGGCGAGCTCGCGTCGGCTGGCGGGATCCAGGTTTGAGCTGGGCTCATCGAGCACCAGGATCTCCGGCTCCATCGCCAGCACCGTGGCAACTGCCACGCGTCGGCGCTGGCCGAAGGAGAGGTGGTGCGGCGGGCGGTCGGCGAAGTCAGCCATCCCGACCTGGTCGAGAGCGTTCATCACCCGCCGCTCGAGTGCCGGGCCCTTGAGTCCGAGGTTGGCCGGACCGAAGGCCACGTCCTGGCGCACGGTGCCGAGGAACAGCTGATCGTCGGGGTCCTGGAAGACGATGCCGACCCGGCGCCGAATCTCCTGGAGATGCTTCTTGGACACCGGCAGCCCGCTGACCGACACCGACCCGGCGCCTGCAGCAAGGATTCCATTGAGGTGGAGCACGAGGGTGGTTTTTCCGGCGCCATTGGGCCCGAGCAGCGCTACCCGCTCCCCTTCGTGGACGTGCAGGTCGACGCCGAACAACGCCTGGTGACCATCGGGATAGGCGTAGGCCAGGCCACGGACCTCCAACACCGGCGTACTCATATGTCCATCATGACGGCTCGCTCATGGCAGCCGCCCCTCGTAGCCCCGAGAGAGCATGGCCAGGTGCACGCGCTCACCGCGCTCGTAGGAGCGGATGAACAACGCCCCCATCGCGCGAGCCAGCGTCGGCCAGTGCCGAGGCGAGCGCGGGTCGCAGCCGCGCGAGCGCATGGCCACCATCATCCGGCCGAGCTCAGCGGTCACTACGTCGAGGTAGCGCACCATGAAGCCCATGATCTGCACGATCAGGTCGGGCATGCGCAAACGCTGCAGTCCGCGCAGGATGGCCTGCGGTTCCGTCGTCGCGGCCAGGGTCAGGGAGGCCAGGACCCCTATCGTCCCCTTGACCAGGAGTGCGATCCCCGCGTAGAGCCCCGGCTCCGAGACGGTGAGGCCCCACACCTCGATCCGCGGACCGTAGGAGATGAACGGCACCAGCACCGCAAAGATCGCGAAGGGCACCTCGATGATCATCCGCGGCGCCAGGTAGCCGAGCGGGACGCGAGAGAGCGCTACGACTCCCAGCAGCAGGGCTGCCTCGAGCGCGAACGCCGCATACCAGCCCCGCGGGGTGGCCACGACGACCAGCATGAAGGCCAGGAGCAGCAGCAATTTCAGGTGTGCCGGGGCGCGGTGGACCGGGCTGTGGCCGTGGAAGTGCAGCCGGTGGCCGTGACCGGCGCCCATCAGAGTGTGCTGGTCGCTGGCTCGTCGTGGTGTCCGCGCCTGCGCAGGATCCAGAACAGGCCGGTGGACAGCACGGCCATCGTCAGCACGCCGAGGAAGCCGGCCAGGCCGCCACTGAGTCGCTCGTTGTCCACACCGCGGGTCTGGTAGTCGGCCAACGGGCTGTCGGAAGTGGCCGAATCCTGCGCCGAATTGAGGAAGCCGGTCTTCTCGGCGACGTACTCCAGACCATCAGGGTGCGAGCTGGCGTAGAAGCTGGCGACGCCAGCCACAAGCAGACAGACCAAGAGGCCCAGGGCAAGGAAGGTGCGGGTCTTCATCACGGCGTCGTCCTGATCTCTAGTTCACGGGTCGTCAGCGCGCTGCGGGCGCCGTAGACGAGGTCGGGTCGGGTGGCAACGACACTCGCGACCACCAGCCCGGTGATCACCGCCTCACCGACGCCGATCACCAGGTGCCAGCCCACCATCGCGGCGAAGACCTTGCCACCGTCGACCGGGGCGGTGCCGCCGATGACGAACAACGCAGCGAAGACCGCGGCCGCGATCGGCACGCTCAGCAGGGCCGCGATGACGGCGGCCGGCACCACCGAAGACGTACGCCGCGGGAGTAGCCGGCGAGCCACGACGAACAGGCACCAGCCGACCCCGACACCGACCAGCGCCATCAGGGTGATGTTGGTGCCGATCGCGGTAATGCCGCCATCGGCCATGAACAGGGCCTGCACCATCAGCACCACGCTGATGCACAGCACCGCCGACCACGGCCCCACCAGTACGGCGGCCAGTGCCCCACCAAGAAGGTGACCACTCGTGCCGGCTCCGACCGGGAAGTTGATCATCTGGGCCGCGAACACGAAGGTCGCCACCAGACCCGCCATCGGTGCGGTCCGGTCGTCGAGCTCGCGCCGGGCACCGCGTAGCGCGAGCGCGACACCCGCCACGGCGACAACGCCGGTCGCGACCGAGGTCGGGGCGTTGAGAAAACCGTCTGGGACGTGCACCAGTGCCTCCCGAGGCATTGAGTAGATTGCGGGTGGGCGCGCCGAGTTGAGCGTTGCCCGTGTCCCATCATCACCCTTGTTGCATTTCGTTTGCAACAAGGGTCCTCTGGAGGAGCCCCCGGATGACCGACCGCCTCACTGCCGGCGATGCCGCCCCCGATTTCACTCTCACCAACGACGCCGGTGAAGACGTCACGCTCTCTGACCTGCGCGGGCGCAAGGTGATCGTCTACTTCTATCCCGCAGCCATGACCCCGGGCTGCACCAAACAGGCCTGTGACTTCACCGAGTCCCTCGACTCGTTGCGCGGCGCCGGCTACGAGGTGCTCGGGATCTCCAAGGACAAGGCGGCCAAGTTGGCCAAGTTCCGCGAGCGCGACTCCCTGAGCATTACCCTCCTCTCCGACGAGGACCTGGCCGTACACAAGGCCTATGCCGCCTTCGGCGAGAAGTCGCTCTACGGCAAGGTGGTCGAGGGCGTCATCCGCTCGACGTTCGTCATCGACGAGGACGGCCTGGTCGCGCTCGCGCAATACAACGTCAAGGCCACCGGCCACGTGGCGAAGTTGCGCCGCGACCTCGCTCTGGACTGACCCGACGGAGCACCTCTTTCGCCCAAGATGGTGGAATTGGGGTTCCCCGGCGCTCGTAGCCCAATTGGTAGAGGCACCAGGTTTAGGTCCTGGCCAGTGAGAGTTCGAGTCTCTTCGAGCGCACCAGATCGATGATTACTGTTCCGCCCCGTCCTCCACGCCCCTAGAGTCCCGCCATGGACTCCGCGCTCACGACGATCGGGCTGCCGCTCGCCCTCGGCATCATCATGTTCGGTCTCGGGCTCGACCTCACCCCTGCCGACTTCAAGCGCGTAGGCACGCACCCCAAGGCAGTGCTGGTCGCGTTGGCGTGCCAGTTGCTGCTGCTACCGGCAGTCTGCGTCGCGCTGGTGCTGGCCTTCGACCTGCCTCCACTGCTGGGCATCGGACTGATGCTGCTCGCGGCGAGCCCGGGCGGCACGACCGCCAACCTCTACAGCCACCTCTTCCGCGGCGACGTGGCCCTCAACATCACCCTGACGGCCATCAACTCGATCGTCGCCGTCGTGACACTGCCCCTCATCGCCAGCCTGGCGATCACCTACTACGACCGCAGCGACGACGTCAGCATGCCGTTCATCGAGGTGGTCAAGGTCTTCGTGCTGATCCTGATCCCGGTCGGCATCGGCATGGCGGTCCGCGCCCGAGCGCCGGGGTTCGCGGCGAGCATGGACAAGCCGGTGCGGATCGCGTCAGCGCTCATCCTGGCCGTCCTGGTCATCGCCATCATGCTCGACCAGCGCGCCAACGTGCTCGACTACCTGGCCCAGGTC
>JARICB010000417.1 GCA_029264225.1 Nocardioides sp.
ACGAGGACGGAGACTGGAGCCCGGCGATGCGCGCGGGCGTGGACGAGCAGATCGAGTCGCTGGGGCGCTGGCTGGGCCTGGTCGTGGAACGGTGAGGGGTTCCC
The DNA here is from genome assembly GCA_029264225.1 of Nocardioides sp. Classification (GTDB taxonomy): domain Bacteria; phylum Actinomycetota; class Actinomycetes; order Propionibacteriales; family Nocardioidaceae; genus Nocardioides. The sequence goes on from JARICB010000417.1 coordinate 105, forward strand.
GGACGAGTCGTGAGTGACTTTGACAGGCTGACCCCATGCGCATCCAGTCGATCGAGGCCACGGCTCGCGAAGTGCGCGACCTCGACATCTCCCAGCCCCGGATCGTGACCAGCGGCAACTTCGCGTCCCCGGTCGTGCTCCTCGGCGCGATCCTCGCCGAGTTGCCCGAGGCTCGTCTGCACGCGCTGAACGCGCAGGTTGATCTGCCGTTGCATGACGGGGTGGTGCCCGAGACGACCTTCGTCGGACCCGGCTACCGTCGGCACCCCCGGCTCTCCTACCTACCGTGCCGCCTCTCCATGGTGCCGCGCCTCTTCCACGGTCCCCTACCTCCCGACGTTGTCGTCCTCCACACCACCGTGCCCCGCCACGGCAAGGTCTCGCTCGGGGTCGAGGTCAACGTGCTGCCCGCGGCCGTGGAGGCCGCCCGCGCGCGCGGCGCCCTGGTGGTAGCACAGCTCAACCCCCGAATGCCCTGGACCTTCGGCGACGGCGAGATCGACGTGGCCGACATCGACGTGGGCGTGGAGATCGACGCGCCGTTGCGCACACACCAGGCAATCGCTCCGGCGGCCGACGCCATGGCCATCGGAGCCCTGGTGGCCGCCCAGGTCCGCGACGGCTCGACCCTCCAGGCGGGCATCGGCGAGGTGCCCGACGCAGTGATCGCCGGTGTCGTGGAGAGACGCGGATTGAGGATCTGGACGGAGATGTTCAGCGACGGCGTGCTCGCGCTGGAGGACTCCGGAGCACTGGATCGCGGAGTCCCGGTGACGACGTCGTTCGTCTTCGGTAGCGCGGAACTCTATGCCTGGGTCGATGACAACCCGCGAGTGCGGATGGCGCGCACCGAGGTCACGAACGCTCCCTCACGTATTGCGGCCCAGCCGGGGATGACCTCCATCAACACCGCTCTGCAGGTCGACCTGTTCGACCAGGCCAACGCCTCCCGCATCCGCGCGCGCATCCATTCCGGCTTCGGCGGTCAGACCGATTTCACCGTCGGTGCCAGCCACTCCGACGGCGGTCGAGCGTTCATGGCGCTGCGGAGCTGGCACCCCAAGGCGGACGTGTCGACCATCGTCCCCCTGGTCGACGAGCCGGTGACGTCCTTCCAGCACAGTGCGGTGATCACCGAGCAGGGCATCGCTTGGATGTGGGGCATGGACGAGCGGGGCCAGGCCCGCAACCTGATCGAGCACGCTGCACACCCGCGGGTTCGAGACGAGCTCTGGGAGGAGGCGTTCGCCCTCGGCCTGGCGTAGGCCCGCCGCTCAGAAGGCTTCGCGCGGGGGCTGCGGCAGCTGGTGGCCCACCTCCCCGCCGACTCGTCCGCCGTGCGGACGGCCGTGGTCGGCGTACTCCTCACGAGTAAAGACCAGACGGTGCTCGCCCACCTCCAGCCGGGTTCCCGTGCGCAGCATTTGGTGATCGATGACGGCGCCGTGCACACGGGTCGCACCGGCCACGGCGGTCACGACGTATTCGTCGCGGTCGTCGTGTTCGATCACGGCGTGCTGCGCCTCGAGACCCGGCAGGCAGATGTCGGCACGGGGGTCCGATCCGATCGTGGTGTGCTCGCCCAAGGAGAAGACCGGCTGCCTCTCCCCGGCCCACAGGTCGCTCTTGGCCAGGGTCAGCCGCGGCGTCCCACCGCGGGCCGGGTCGTGGGTGGTCGTGACGGGTCGCGGCACCGGACGGCGCAGGGTCGGGGTCAACGGCCACAAGGTCGCAGGTGGGATGAGTCCAGCATCCGGAAGCACCGACTCGGTGCCGCTTGCGCGCGACCGTGCTGCGGTGAAGGCACCGCGGAGGCTCCCTACCCTGATCCTGCGGGTGCCGGTCGCCCGACGCTGCCACCACGGCGCTGAGACGGCCCCCAGCGAGACGAGGTGTCGGCCGCCACTCTCTACCCGGATGAGTATCCCCCGCGCCGCCAGGCTCTCGGCAAGCGCCCGCACCACCGGGGCGTCGCGCGCGCCGGCAAAGGCACCCGCCTCGTCGACCTCCAGCGTCAGCCGGTTCTCCACACCACGCAGTCGTGCGTGCACGGCGGGTTTGCCTTCGACCTCCAGGTCGAGGCTCAGGTCGGCCGAGAGCATCAGTGCCATGACGCGCAGCCGTCGCTCGAGGAGGAAGTGGCATCGCTGTCACTAGTGGTCACCGTCAGTGTGCCGTTGAGCTTCCACGTGGCCCGGGGGGCTCCCGCTCCGGTGTCTCGCGGCACCTCGATCGCCATGTCCTCGAAGTTGTAGTGGATCGCTGCTTCGCGTCCAGTCAGGAAGCTCCACATCCGCTGCCCCAGATCGGTCCAGTCCACAACCTCGTCGCTACGGCCCGCACTTTCGTTGTTGAGTGTCATCATCGGCTCCACTTGGTGTTGGGTATTCCTAAACAGGTTGTTTAGGAATATGGTTACGATATGAACACATCGTTGAATTCTGCGCAAGGGGGCGACCCCGACCGGTTGCTCACCATCGGCACCCTGGCCGAGCGCACCGGTCTCAGTACGGCGACGTTGCGGATGTGGGAGCAGCGCCACGGCTTCCCGACGCCGCAACGCTTGGAGAGCGGCCATCGCCGCTATCTCGAGGCCGACGTCGCAGCCGTGGAACGAGTCGTACGTCGCCGGGAGGCCGGGGTCCGACTCGACGTAGCGATCGCCGACTCCATCGCCGACCCCGAGCCCGGCGGATTGTCGGTGTATGCCGAGTTGCGGCGCAAGCACCCGCACGTGCCGGTACAGAGGCTGCACAAGCGGACCCTGCTGGCGCTCAGCTGGGCCATCGAGGACGAGTTCTGCGCCAAGGCCGAGCGAGCCATGATCTTCGGGGCGTTCCAGCACGAACGTCACTATGAAGCTGCCCGGCTCCGGTGGAACGAACTGGCGATGGTCTCGGGGGCGGCGTTCGTGCTCGCCCAGTTCCCGGGCATGGAGCAGCCGCAGGCCCAGGAGCGCGGCCCGGTGCTGGTGCCACTGCCGCCCGACGAGCCGATGGCGCGCGAGTGGGCCATCGTCTGTGACTCGTTCGAACTGCCCGCGGCCCTGACCGCCTGGGAACTACCCGGACAACTCGGGGTCCCTGACCGGGAGCGAGTCTTCGAGTCGATGCTGACCTTCGATCCGACAACGGTGCGCGATGCCGCGCGCACGTGCGCGCGGGTAGCGCAACGAGCCGGCGGCGAGGGTGCCTCCTCGGCCCTGCACGAACTGGCCGACCAGCCCGCACCCGGCTACGCCGACCTGGCCTCGGTCAGTGCCATGCTCGGCCGGGTACTGGCCTACGTCGATCGGTTCGGAGGCTGAGCCCTCAGGTGAGCAGTCCGCGCTCCGTTTGCTTCGGGCCGCGGGGGGTATACGGCCCGGACATCTCCAACGAGAGGCTCCACCTCATGCGCACTCGCCTCGCCGGGCTTGCCGTCACTGCCGCCCTCCTCCCGCTCGCCGCTTTCGCGCCCGTCCATGCCGCAGTGGTGCTCGATTGCGCCGGCGGCGCCGTCACCGTCACCCAGTCGGTCGAAAGCGTGAGCGTCACCGGCGTGTGCACAGCCGTCACGATCACCGGCTCCAATTCGGTCGTCACGGTCCCCGACGCCACGAAACTGACGGTCACCGGCAGCAACACCACGGTCACTGCGGGCAACGTCGCGACCGTGAAGATCACCAATGCCAACAGTTCGGTCAAGGCGCTCTCCGTAGGAACAGCCACCATCAAAACGTCCAACAGCGACATCGTGGCGACGACCGGCACCTCGGCAGTGGTGCGCGGTGCCAACAACTCGGTCCGCTACACCCGCCTGGCCAACCTCACGGTCGTCGGCGCCAACAACAGCGCCACGGTGCGCAAGGGCACGACGAAGGTGACGGTCAAGGGGCCCAACAACGTCGTCCGAGTGCCCAAGAAGTCCTCGGCACTGAAGGGCTGAGACCGCCCGGGCCTCTCAGGCGGACAGTGCACCGTCACGGACGGTGAACTGACCTCCGTACACCGTGTGCACGACGCGGGACGTGAGGGCTCGACCGTGCCAGGGGTTGTTGCGGGACAGTGACACCGAGGCGTCGCGATCGACGGTCACCGAGACCTCGGGGTCGACCAGTACGACGTGCGCTCGGGTGCCGATCTCGAGTGAGCCATGATCGGCCAGTCCGGCGATGCGGGCAGGCGTGGTCGACATGACGCGAGCCACGTCGCTCCAGGACAACTCCGGCAGCGCAGTCCGCACGACCGACAGTGCGGTCTCCAGCCCGAGCATCCCGAAGGCTGCATCCACGAACGCATGCTCCTTGTCGTGGCGAGCGTGCGGAGCGTGGTCGGTAGCCACCACATCGATGGTGCCGTCAGCGAGCGCGGCCCGGAGAGCGTCGACGTCCTCCTGCGGCCGCAGCGGCGGGTTCACCTTGTAGGTCGGGTCGTAGCCGCTCAACAGGTCAGTCGTGAGCAGCAGGTGGTGCGGGGTGACCTCCGCAGTGACGTTGATGCCCTGCGCCTTGGCCCACCGCAGCACCTCGACCGACCCGGCCGTGGTGACGTGGGCGATGTGGACGCGGGAGCCTGTGTGCCGCGCCAGCATGACGTCGCGCGCGACGATGATCTCCTCGGCGATCCCGGGCCAGCCGGGCAGGCCGAGCCGACCGGAGGTCTCCCCCTCGTGGCAGCACGCGGTGGGTCCGGCCAGTGAGGGGTCCTGGGCGTGCTGGGAGACGACGCCGCCGAACGCCTTGACATACTCCAGCGCACGCCGCATCACGCGCGCATCGTGCACGCACTTGCCGTCGTCGGAGAACACCCGCACTGCAGCGCGCGAGCGTGCCATCAGCCCGAGTTCGGCCAGTTCCTCGCCAGCGAGGCCCTTCGTCACGGCACCGACCGGCTGGACATCGACCAGACCGACCTCGCGGCCCAACTCCCAGACCCGCAGTGCGGCCTCGGCCGTGTCGGTCACCGGTGAGGTGTTGGCCATCGCCAACACGGCGGTGAAGCCGCCGACGGCAGCCGCGCGCGAGCCCGAAAGGATCGTCTCGGCATCCTCGCGGCCGGGTTCACGCAGGTGCGTGTGCAGGTCGACGAAGCCAGGCAGTGCCACCAGACCGTCGGCATCGAGGATCTCCGCGCCGTCGGGCGCCTCGTCCACGAGGACACCGTCGTCGTCGACGTAGAGATCCTGGCTCGTCTGCCCGAGCACCGAGGCGCCCCTGATCACGATTCCCATCAGGATTCCTCTCCAGCAAGCAGGTGGTAGAGCACGGACATCCGGACCGCCAGGCCACTCGAGACCTGTTCGAGCACCACGGACTGGGCGGCATCGGCCGCGTCAGCGGCGATCTCGAGACCCCGGTTCATCGGGCCGGGGTGGCAGATCGGAGCATCTGGCTTGAGCAGTCGCAGCCGATCGCGCGTCAGCCCATAGCCGACGGTGTATTCGCGAGCCGACGGGAAGAAGCCGCCGGCCATGCGTTCGCGCTGGACCCGCAACATCATCACCGCATCAGCCTGCGGCAACACCGCATCCACGTCGTAGGACGTCGCGAAGCCGGCGGTCCGCGACCATGAGTCGATTCCGCTGGGCATCAGGGTCGGCGGTGCCACGACAGTGACCTCGGCCCCCAACTTCGTCAGGCACTGGATGTTGGAGCGAAAGACCCGGCTGTGGGTGAGATCGCCGATGATTGCGACGTGCCTGCCCGCCAGCGAGCCGAGCCGGCGTTGCAGCGTGTAGGCGTCCAGCAGGGCCTGGGTCGGGTGCTCGTGCATCCCGTCACCGGCGTTGACGACGGCGGCGTCGACCCACTGGGACACCTGATGAGCGGCACCGCTGGCGGGATGACGGATCACCAGCCCGTCGATGCCCATCGCGCACACCGTGAGCACGGTGTCGCGCAGCGACTCGCCCTTCGATGCCGAGGACCCCTTGGCCGAGATGTTGATGACGTCGGCAGAGAGCCACTTTCCGGCGATCTCGAAGCTGGATCGGGTGCGGGTGGAGTCTTCGAAGAACATGTTGACGACCGTGCGACCCCGCAGCACCGGCAGCTTCTTGACCTCACGTTTCTGCACGTCGTGCATCTCGCTGGCGGTCTCGAAGATGTGGGCGATCTCCTCCACCGAGAGGTCATTGATGGAGAGCAGGTGCTTCATACGATCGTCACTTCGTCGGAGCCGTCGACCTCGGTCAGCGCCACGCTGACCCGTTCGGCACGGGCGCTGGGCAGGTTCTTGCCGACATGGTCGGCGCGGATGGGCAGTTCGCGGTGACCGCGATCGACGAGCACGGCGAGGCGCACTGCCCGCGGGCGTCCGAGGTCCGCCAGCGAGTCGAGCGCCGAACGGACGGTGCGGCCTGAGAAGAGCACGTCGTCGACCAGCACCACGACCTTGTCGTCGATGCCAACGCTAGGGATGACGGTCCGGTGCGGACGTCGGGTCGGCTGGTTGCGCAGGTCGTCGCGATACATGGTGACGTCGAGTTCACCGACTGCCACCCCCGCCCCTTCGACGGCCTGGATGCGCTCAGCTATCCGGTGTGCCAGCGGCACGCCACGGGTGTGCAGGCCCAGAAGCACCAGGTCGGTGGCACCCTTGTTGCGCTCGAGGATCTCGTGGGCGATGCGCGTCAACGCCCGGGCGATGTCACCGGAGTCGAGCACGATGCGAGGTTCTGCCATGCGGCGAGTGACCTCCTTCTCCGCCTCACAGGACGGCTCGTTAAAGGATGTCGAACGGCGCTGACCCTAGCAGCCCACGCCCGGAGGGTCAGCGTTCCATGATGGCGACGACTCCCTGGCCGCCAGCGGCACAGATCGAGATCAGGCCACGACCCGATCCCTTCTCGTCCAACAGGTGGGCCAGGGTGTTGATGATCCGGCCCCCGGTCGCGGCGAACGGGTGTGCGGCAGCAAGCGAGGAGCCGGTCACATTGAGCTTGGTGCGGTCGATGGAGCCGAGCGGCTTGTCGAGACCGAGGCGTTCCTTGCAGAACACCGGGTCCTCCCAGGCAGCCAGAGTCGAGAGCACCTGCGAGGCGAAGGCTTCGTGGATCTCGTAGAAATCGAAGTCCTGGAGGCTGAGTCCGGCGCGGGCCAGCATCCGCGGAACGGCGTAGGCCGGAGCCATCAGCAGGCCCTCCGCACCGTTGACGTAGTCGACGGCGGCGGTCTCGTAGTCGGAGAGCCACGCGAGCACGGGCAGGTCGCGCTCGGCCGCCCACTCCTGTGAGGCGAGCAGTACGGCGCTCGCACCATCGCTGAGGGGGGTCGAGTTGCCGGCCGTCATCGTGGCGGCTTCTCCCCTGCCGAAGACCGGCTTGAGGGTCGAAAGCTTCTCCACCGTGGAGTCGGCGCGCAGGTTGGTGTCGCGGTCCACACCACGGAAGGCGGTGAGCTGGTCGTCGAAGAATCCGCGGTCATAGGCCGCTGCCATGTTCTGGTGGGAGGTGGCTGCCAGTTCGTCCTGTGCCTCACGGGTGATGCGCCATTCCAGCGCGGTCAGGGCCGCGTGCTCGCCCATGGAGAGGCGAGTCCGGGGCTCGCCGTTCTGCGGGATCTCGATGCCGATGTCGCCCGGTCGGATCGACCCCAGCGCCTTCAGCTTGCTCGCTGTGTCCTTGGCTGCGTTGACCTTCATCAGCTTCTTGCGCAGTTTGTCATTGAGCGCCACGGGTGCATCCGACGTGGTGTCGCTGCCGCCCGCGATACCGGAGTCGATCTGCCCGAGCGCGATCTTGTTGGCGACCTGGATAGCGGCCTGCAGTCCGGTGCCACACGCCTGCTGGATGTCGGTCGCGGGCGTCTCGGGCGCGAGCTTGGAGCCGAGCACCGACTCGCGGACCAGGTTGAAGTCGCGGGCGTGCTTGAGCACGGCGCCCGCGACAACCTCGCCGACGGTCTCACCTTCGAGGCCGTAGCGCGTGACCAGACCATCGATCGCCGCCGTCAGCATCTCTTGGTTGGAGACACCGGCGTAGACGCTGTTGGACCGGGCGAACGGGATCCGGTTACCGCCGATGACGGCAACCCGGCGGGTCTTGGCCTGCATAAGCACTCCTGGGTCGATGGTGCGCGGCTACTGTCATTGAGCAGTCTGCGCCTGTTCCCATCCTTGCCTGCAAGCACCTCGCTGGGAATGCAATGAGCGCCACGTCACGAAATGTGGACACGGAGTTACACGTCTTGTTACATGGCGAGGTGTCGACTGCTTCGTCGTCCCCGATCTTGAACTCCACTGGAGGATCAGCACCCATGAGCGACCGTTACCAGGGCTTCGTGTCTTCTCCCATCGGCAAGTTGCTCGCGAAAAACCTCGGTCTCCCGAACCC
>JARICB010000010.1 GCA_029264225.1 Nocardioides sp.
CATCGATGCGGTCAAGGTGGTTCGAGCCTCGCTCTTCACCAGCTGGACCGGGGTCGAGGGCAACGGTACGCACGCGGCTCAACCGGTGCCGGTGGCCGCGCGCCGCCGCCGCTAATCGGTGTCTGGACCCGACTCCAGATCCGGCTCCTCGGCTGCACGGGGCGGGAGGGACTCAAGGGCGGCCTGCACCAGCACGGTGCGGGTCTTGAGTGCCACTGCTCGCTTGATCCGTCCGAGTGACGGGTCGACCTGCTCGGCGACTGCTGCCTCGATCTGCTGAGTGGTGTAGCTGGCGCGCCCGCCCGGGGGCACCTCGACGTCCGGCAGCGATGCGAGCACCGGCAGGATCTGGTCGCCGAGCGAGGTAAGCATGGTGTATTGCTCGAGCCGCGTCAGTCGCTCCCAGGGGTCTCCGGCCTTGGACCGACCTCGCCGGGCGCTCGCCACCGTACGGGCGGCACCGCGCAGGGCTGCGGTCATCTCGTACTCGCTCAGCTGCATGGCTCCAGCATGCCGTGCGGTCAGCCGACCGCGGCCAGCCGTCCCACCGCTGCGTCGATCCGTTCGTCGGTGGCCGTGAACGCTACCCGCACGTGTTGACGCCCTTGTGGGCCGTAGAACTCCCCAGGTGCCACCAGGATGCCGAGGTCGGCGAGCGCCGAGACGGTGTCCCAGCAGTCCTCGCCACGGGTGGCCCACAAGTAGAGCGATGCCTCCGAGTGGTCGATGGTGAAGCCTGCGATCAACAGCGCCTCGCGCAGCTTGGCCCGGCGAGCCGCATAGCGGGCGTGTTGCTCCACCACGTGCTCGTCGTCGTTGAGCGCGGCGATCATCGCCCGCTGCTGGGGACCGGGCATCTGGAGTCCGAGGTTCTTGCGTACGGCGAGCAGCTCACCGACCAGGGCCGCATCCCCGGCCACGAAGGCGCAGCGATACCCCGCCAGGTTGGAGCGTTTCGAGAGCGAGTGAACCGCCAACAACCCCTCGTGCGAGCCGCCACAGATGTCGGGGTGGAGCACGCTGATGGGCGTCTCGTCCCAGGCGCACTCCAGGTAACACTCATCGGAGACCAGGATCGTGCCGCGTTGGCGGCACCAGTCGACGACCTTGCGCAGATGGTCGGGCGGCAGCACCTTGCCGGTCGGGTTGGACGGCGAGTTCAACCACAGCAACTTCGGGACCTCGGGGCCTATCGAGGTCAGCGAGTCGGTTGCGATCGACCGGGCCCCGGCCAGCGCCGCACCCACCTCGTAGGTCGGGTAGGCCAGCGCCGGATAGGAGATCAGGTCGCCTGCACCGATGCCCAGGTGCACCGGCATCGAGGCGATGAGTTCCTTGGAGCCGATGACGGGGAGCACCTGGTCGAGCCCGAGGCCGGTCACACCGAAGCGTCGCTCCAACCAGTCGATGGCCGCCTGACGGGTCTCGACCAGACCGATCGTCGTGGGATAGCCCGGCGAGTCGGCGGCCGCCTTCAGGGCGTCCTGAGCGACGGCCGGTGTCGCGTCGACGGGGGTCCCGACCGAGAGGTCGACGATCCCGTCAGCGTAGGAGCGTGCCTTCTCGGCGTAGTCGGTGAGCTTGTCCCAGGGAAAGTCCGGGAGGCGGCTCGAGACCGCCCGGAGACTCACTCGTCGTGTTCTTGGGGAGGAAGCGCAGCGACGATCGGGTGGTCCTTGTCGATCTCACCCATCTTGGCGGCACCACCGGGCGAGCCGAGGTCGTCGAAGAAGTGCACGTTGGCGTCGTAGTACTGCTTCCACTCCTCCGGGGTGTCGTCCTCGTAGAAGATCGCCTCCACCGGACAGACCGGCTCACAGGCGCCGCAGTCCACACACTCGTCGGGGTGGATGTAAAGCATCCGTTTGCCCTCGTAGATGCAGTCGACGGGACACTCATCGACGCAGGCCCGATCCTTGAGATCGACGCACGGCTGGGCGATGACGTAGGTCACTGATCCTCCTGGAGGGACGCGGGGTGGGGATGGGTTCACCTTAGTATCTCGCCATGCCCTCTGCGCCGGAACCTCACACTGTGGGCACTTCTGGTGCTCAGCACCTGTTGGGCCCTCACGTCGTCGGCCAGCGGGTGGTGATCCGGCATCTGCTTCCCGACGGTCGCGCTACCGACGTGCTGGGCATCTGTCTGGCTTGGACGAGTGAGCACGTCACGGTCGACCGGGACGGAGCCGGGCCGGTGCGGATCGCACTGGCCGACGTGGTCACGGGCAAACCGGTGCCACCTCGAGCGTCCGTACGCCACCGGGTCTCGGCCCACGACGTCGAGTTGCACACCGCTTCGCTGTGGCCGACCCTGACCGCCGAGCCGCTGGGTGAGTGGGTGCTGCGGTCGGCTCCCCCCTACAACGGTCGGCTGCGGCGCCGCGCCAACTCGGCCCTGGCGCTACGTGAGCCCGCGGTCGCACTGCCGGATGCGGCCGCGGGGGTCCGCGTCTTCTACGGTGCACTGGACCAGGACCCGCTGATCCAGGTCCTCGCCGACTCCGAGGCCGAGGCGGCACTGGCTCTGCTCGGCTTCGTCGCGCTCGGCGATGGCGATGCCCACTGCCAACTGGCTCCGGTCTCACGGGCGCTGCGCACGAGTCGTGGTCTCGCACCGGCATTGGCGGCCACACTCGAACAGGAGAGCCCCGACCACGCGCGGCTACTGCTGGAGTACGCCGACCCGACCGGCACCGTCATCGCCCGCGGGGAGGCTGCGGTGGACGGCGACTGGGTGGGGCTGCACGCGATCGAGGTCGATCCGGCACGGCGTCGCCAAGGACTGGCCACCGCGGTGATCGCCGACCTGCTGGACTGGGGCGCCTCCCTGGGAGCGATCACGGCGTGGTTGCACGTCGAGACCGACAACCAGGCCGGCACCGCGACGTACGAACGACTCGGTTTCGTCACCCACCACACCACCCGCTACCTGCGCGGCTGACCCTCCCCGGTGGCTCCGCGGCTGCCGCTGCGTGGCGCCGTCCCAGCTGTAACGCCGGGTTATCTCCTCTTCACCCCCTGAAATAACAGGGGGTGAAGAAGTTGTAACACGGCGTTACAGGGGCGTGAGGGGTACGGCGATCTGCACACGGAGGGTGCCGATCGCGCCGGTGCCGCCCTTGGCCTGCACGGAACTGACAAACGTGATCCGCTGCCCCGGCGCCAGGCTCAGCTGACGTTGTCCTCGGCGTTCGGGTTGGTGCAGATCACCGTGTCACTGGGCGTGTAGGTGGTGTGGAAGTTCTCGGTCGGGCGCTTCTCCGTGTTGGCTCCTGCGGGCGAGAAGTAGCGCTTGACATCGATGTCGAAGCCGCCGTAACCGGTATTGGCGTGGCACTTCTTCGTGTCGATCTTGCGCACCTCGGCCTTGGTGGGGTTGTAGCGGTCCGAGACCGAAGTGGTGATGTTCCACCACTTCGTCGAGTACATCGACACGGTCACGACGCCGCTGGACGAGCCGGTGGCGGGGGTGACGTTGGCCGCGACAAGCACGCCGTAGGGCGTGTCGTTCTTGAACCGCAGGTCGACGGCACCCCAGGCGACGGTGGCTTCGCGGCCGATCGGGTAGCGGTCGATGTAGAACGAGTGCGGCTTGTGCTCGACGTCTTCGAGGCCGGCGAAGAACATCGCGTTGAAGGTGGTGGTCGCCATCTGCGAGACACCGCCGCCCAGGTCACTGGTGAGGATGCCGTCGCTGATGATGTAGCCGTTGGTGAAGCCATTGGCGACCGTGCGCTCGCCCACGATGTCGTTGAGGCTGAACGTCTCCCCCGGCTTGAGCAGCGTGCCGTCGATCAACTCGGCTGCGCGCCCGAGGTTGACGTTGCGGTATTCGGCGTAGGGGTAGTAGGTGGTGAAGGTGGAGACCCGCTCCTTGATCTTGAGCGCCCGAGCGTCCTTGGTGCTGAACTCGGGCTTGGCCACCTTGGCGTCGACACTCAGGGTGCGCTGGCCCTCCGGAGCGGCGACCAGGGCGAGGAAGCCCGCATCGATCTGCGCCTGGTCATAGCTGACACCAGGCTTGGCAGCGATCACCTTGGGCTTGCCGTCGACCAGGGCGACGGAGGCGTCGACGGGTGCGCCGTCAGCACTGACGTTGGCGGCCACCACCTCGGCCAGCTTGGCGGCATCGAGTTGCGGCACGAGTACGCCGTCGACGGGCTGGAGACTCAGCGCAGGCGTGTAGTCGGCCGGGTAGAGCTTGACGACATTCTCGTCGAAACTGAGGGTCACCGAACCCGAGACCGCGGCGTTGGCGAACGTCGTACGCGCCTGCTCAAGGTCTGCCTCGTCGATCTCGGGGGCTACCTGGGTCAGCTCCAGCTCGGGAGCGTCGTCGTCCTCGGCAAGGTAGGCGGTGACCAGTGCGTCCCGGGTGGAGACCGGGTCGAGCTCGCGCCCCAGCCTCGGCTTGAGCGTCGTGATCGAACCGGCATCGAAGCCGAGTGCGCCTTCGCGCGGGGCCTTGCCGTACTTCTCGTTGAGGCCAACCAGCGCCTTGGCGAACGCGTCCTCGTCGACGGTGACCTCGGCCTCGAAGTCCTGCCCGCCGGTGAAGTAGTTCCACAGCCGTACCGGGTTCCAGCTGCGCTTGCCACCGGCCGCAGCAACCGAGGCGTCGTAGTCGACGCCAATGCCCGCGGCGCTCGGATCGACGCTGACCGGCTGGCCCTCGACGGTGGCCTCGATCGGCCCGGAGACGCGGTCGGCGAGGCCCGCCTGGAGGCGCTCGGCAGCCTCGGCCTGGGGGTGTCCGCCGATACTAACGCCGGAGACGGTGGTGCCGCGCGGCACCTTGTCGCCAGCCGCGTAGTGGGCGCCGGTGTAGGCCGCTGCGAAGATCAGCCCGAGGATGAGGACGAGCACTACCACTACCCGACCGCCGGCGGTGTCGGCGGTCTCGTCGTTGACGTTCGGCGGGAGGATCGACACAGCGGGGAGTCTAGGCGTCGAGCGGTGAAAGAACCGGATTCTCGTGACGGCGTCCGGGTCGGGGCAGCGTCGCGAGTGACCCGAGCAGCAGCGCGAACGAGCCTCCCAGCAGCGTATAGCCCAGCACGTTGGCCGCGATCAGGTAGTCGCCCTCGGGCCGCGGCCAGGCCAGCCGAACGACCATCGCAAGCCATCCCACGGCGAACGGGAGGCGGCCCCACCAGCGCGCCGGT
>JARICB010000019.1 GCA_029264225.1 Nocardioides sp.
CGCACTGTCCGGGGGCGTTGCTGCCCGAGCCGCCGCGTCGCTGGGCTGGTGCAGGAGGGCGGACCTGCGGGTCTTCGCGGGGAGCAATCCATGAAAGCGGACGGGTCATCGTGGCACCAGACCGCCGGTGCATCCGAGTTGAACTGGGCGCTCGTTCGGCCGAAGGAGGGCGCGGATCGCGGCCCGCGACTGGGCATGGCCGCGCACAAGCCAGGAGACCTCGGACAGCACTGTCAGCGCGTGGTAGGCAGCCCCCGCAACCAGGCCGTGTCGTCGGGCGTAGAGCCGGACCCGGTTGACGATCTGCAGGGTGTGGGTCAGGTCGTTGCGCCCGGACGCGCCGCCTACGTGGACGGCCACGGATTCGGGTACGAACCAGGTCCCGTAGCCGTGCTCGCGTGCGCGCAGGCAGTAGTCGGTCTCCTCGGAGTACAGGAAGAACGATTCATCCCATCGGCCAACGTCGACCAGGCAGTCGCGCGAGATGGCAAGTACGGCGCCCAGCGCCCAGTCGACGAGACCAGCGTTCGTGTACGCGGTCGGCTCTTGGATGTACTCGGAGAAGGTCGCACTTCGAGCCCTGCTCAAGCCGAGTGCGCGCAGCAGCGTTGGCTCTCGACGCAGCGAGAACTGGAGCACCCCGTCCTCGGAATGAATGCGTGGGCAGGCGATTCCGATGCCGTCACGCAGGGACACCAGCAGTGGAGAGACCGATCCCTTGTGCATTCGCACGTCAGGGTTGAGAACCAGCACGGCCGGGGCGGCCGGGCACGCAGCGATTCCTGTGTTGATACCCGCCGAGTACCCAGCGTTGACGCCGACCAGCACGCGGCAATCCCCGCGAGCCTCGACCACAGCAACGGTCGAGTCCTGGGAAGCGTTGTCCACCACCACGACATCTGCAGTCAAGCCCCCCAGGGCAGCAGGCAAGGAGTCAAGGAGGTCGCCGATGACGGACTCACTGTTGTGGGTCACCACCACGATCGCGAGATCCGGGATCGGTGCGCTCATGACAACGACAGTAGGAGCGATTGCATCGTGGAGCACGGGTTCGGCCCTCAGATCCCCGGTCGGGGGTACGCCTCAACCAGGTTCGACGTCGGCAGGCAGCCGGTAGCGGTGAGTCGCGCATGAGTGAGCGACTACCTGAACCGCGCGCCGCGCTGGCCGTGACCTGGCGTGGGGCTCCGTTGTCGGGCTGGAAGGCGGCCTGCGCAGTTCTCGCCGCTGACGTGGAAGACGTGGACCTCGTGGTGGAGGGCGAGGGGCTGGCTATGTGTGTCGCCGGAGGTTCCCCGCGCAGCGATCGCGACCCCGCGCTGATCCAGATCCCGCTCGTGGCACGTGCGCGGGTCGCCGACCGTGATGTCACGCGAGAGGACGTGGCGCGCTGGCTCGGGGCAGATGGTCGGCATCCGGGGCTGGACGAGGTCGTGCCGCCCTTTGCGGCGATGGTGCACGATTCGGCATCGGGCGCCATTCGAGCTGCTACGGACTTTCTGGGCTTTCGCTGCCTCTACGTGGCCGAAGGGTCCGGCTGGGCCGCCCTTTCGACCTCCACCCGCGCGCTGGCGGCGCTGACTGGGGCGAGCACTGACCTGACCTCGCTCGCCGCCTACAGCCTGATCGGGTGGCGGATCGGTGATCGGACACATTATGACGGTGTTTCGGTGCTGCCTCCGGGGACCTCGGCACGACTCTGCGACGGTCGGCTTCAGACCTGGACGGCGCTACCGACCGACCTTCCCGCAAGCAACGGCACAGGCGCAGTGCAATCGGCTGCGCGACAACTCCGCACCTTTGTGAACGCACTGCTGGATGATCACCCGGACACCTGCCTGCAGCTCACCGGTGGACTGGATTCAAGGTTGCTTCTCGGCGCCATCGAGGCTCCCCGTCGCCCTCAGGTGAGGGCGATGACGCTGCAGGCGCCGGACAATCCCGACGCGACGATCGCGGCTGCCTTGGCGACCCGGTACGGCATGGACCATCAAGTAGTCGACGTGACCACGACGGGCCTTCTCGAACCCGACGTGGCGGCGGCGCTCGCCTTGACTGGCGCGCACCGGGTGGACTACTCCGCAGATCCCCTCGCCTGGGCATCCCTCGACGTCGTGGAACGCTCGGTGCCCCAAGGCGCTCGCTTGTCCGGCCTCGGTGGAGAGGTGGTGCGCGGCTTCTACTACATCGGCCGTCCCCGACCCGTAGCCACCAGTGCGCGTCGGGTGGCGGGTCTGGCCAGGTGGCGCCTGTTCCCCAACGAGTCCGTCCCAGACGAGATTCTCGACCCCGGGTTTGCTGAGTCGCGCCGCGATATGACCGTGTCCGAGCTGGAGCGCATCTTCGCCGCCCTTCACCGCACCTGGCCAGAGGCGACCGATGGCTTCTACCTGTGGCAGCGGATGCGGCGATGGGCTGGCGCCACCACGACCTCGACCTGTCAACAGCGATACGCGGTGAACCCGATGCTGGACCCTCGGTTCATCGCTGTCGGCGCACAAGTCGCGCCACGAGAGCGAGCAGGGATGCAATTCTTGAGCCGGATCCTCCTCGAACTGGATGCCGATCTGGGGGACCGGCCCCTCGACGGCCGCCCGCCTCCGTCGGTCTACGCCCACCCCGGCCCTGTCAATCGGACGAGACTGGGGGCGCTCACCATGCGCAAGGTAGGCGGCAAGGTGTGGCAGCGGATGGGCTCACACACGCGCCCGCCCGAAGGTGGCGTACTGCTGGCAGACCGAGTGCTCCAACACTGGCGCCGCGACCCCCGTGATCTGGCCGCGTTGGCCGGTGCGCCCTTCCTGCGCTCGGGCGTGCTGGACCGGATCCTCGACGGTGACGTGCGTCCGACACCTACGACCATTGGATTCCTGGCCACTCTCGCGGCCGCCGACCAGAACGTCGCGACATGACACGGAGTTCAGGACGGTCGAGGAGTGAGTTCTGCGTAGAGGTTCAACATCCAGTCGACCTTGCTCTCCCACATACCCACCGCACGCACCTGCGACAGGGCGCCCTCGCCGAGTCGTCGCCTTCTGGCGGGATCGATGACCAGTTCGCGTATTGCCCTGGCCAGGTCATCGGCGAGTTGTGTAGGCGACGTCGCGGTAACCGTGATGCCGCAGGCGTCCGTGACGACATTGCCCGGCCCACCACGGTCGCAGGTGATGACGGGAAGCCCGTGGCCCATCGCCTCGAACACGACGTTCCCCCCCGGCTCGCGGAAGCTGGGAAAGACGAAGAGATCGGCTTGCTCGTAGAACGAGTCGACCTGGTTGCGAGGCTGGGCGCCGGCAAACGTGATCCGGTCGGTGAGGCCGAGCTCGACGCTGAGGCGTTCGCACGCCTCGCGGTCGAATCCGTCACCGACGATGTCGAGAGTGAGGGGCAGGTCGCGCAGGTGGTCGAGCGCCGCGATCAGGTCACGAGCTCCCTTGGTCCGAATCAGACGTCCTACGAACAGGATCCGCACCGGAGCGTCCGAGCGGGGCAGGGGACGCGGGGAGCGGTCCGGAAGTGTGGTGAGCGCAGTTTCCGGCAGGTACTCGAGTCGCTTCAAGCGCAGTCCGGACAATGCCTCGCCTACGTAGGGCGCGATGCCGACTACACAGGCGGCGTCCTGGTAAGTGCGGCGCAACGTCGGGTCGTGCGCGAGACGCCACGCGTCCAGCCGACGCAGACCTGTGTACCAAGGGGCAGTGTCCTCGTCCGCGAATCCGGGTGGGGTCGCCAAGCTGCCGCCGACCGGTCCGATCACATAGGGGATCCCGAGTCCGGCCAACGGAGAGGGGTAGCGCATGGCTACCGGTACCGGCTGATGAGCAACGTCGAACGTCTCGCCGTCGGCGAGGGCCTGCCTGATCCAGTGTCTGGCCTTCACCGCGAAGGGCGCGTACCCGGGCTTGAGCAGGCTGTTGAGGCGCTCGAAGCGACCCAGTCCCGGGGGCTCGACCCACTCCACGACGCGTACTCCTGGGAGTTGGTGGACCGCGCTGGGCCTGCTGCGCTTGCGGTAGGTGAACAGGGTGAGATCGACATGCCCCGCCAGGTGGGCGCCCCACTGGTGGGCGACCCACGACTCGCCCACGTCGGTGCCATCAACCGTGGGCGCGACCATCAAGATCCTGAGCACGGGTGCACCCTAGACCCGCCACGTCCTGGTGGAGGTGTGAGATGAGAATTCTCATCTATCCGCATGACCTGGGCATGGGTGGCAGTCAGATGAACGCCATCGACCTCGCTCGTGGCCTCGTCGACCGCGGCCATGAGGTGTGTATCTACGGCCGACCGGGGGTCCTGCTCGAGCGGATCGAACAGTTGGGCCTGGAGTTCATCGCCGCACCGGAGCCACGGCACCGACCCAGTGACGAAGTGATCACCGACCTGATCCGGCTGGTCAAGCAGCGACGTCTGGACGTGCTGCACGGTTACGAGTGGCCGCCAGGTCTGGAGTGCCACCTGGCGGCCCGCAGAAGCGGGGCGCTCGCCATCACCACGGTCATGTCGATGGCCGTAGCCCCGTTCCTCCCTCGGTCGATGCCATTGGTCGTAGGGACCGAACAGATCGCCGCGCTCGAACGTCGGCAGGGCCGCCGGCTGGTGCATGTGCTGGAACCACCGGTCGACACGAGTGAGAACGCACCCGGGCTCGATCTCGATCTGACGGGTTTTCGCTCGCGCTGGCTGCCGGGCGAGCGGCCGACCATGGTGTGCGTGACGCGGTTTGCGCGTGAATTGAAGCTCGAGGGGCTGTTGACGGCGATGGACGCGGTCGGCCGGCTCGCGGCCCAGCAGGTGCCCCTGGGCGAGGCTCCGATTCGTCTGCTGGTGGTAGGCGATGGAGTCGCGCGACCCGAGGTGGAGGAGCAGGCGCGCCTGGTCAACGCTGCCGCCGGGCCCGGCACGGTTGTCCTGACCGGCACACTGGCCGACCCGCGACCCGCCTACGCGGTCGCGGACATCGCCCTCGGGATGGGTGGGTCAGCATTACGGGCGATGGCCTTCGCGAAGCCTCTGGTGGTGCAGGGGGAGCAGGGATTCTTCCGGCTCCTGGACCGGGAGAGCGTCCCGGATTTCCTCTGGACGGGCTGGTACGGCGTGGGTGGCCCCCACGACCCGGCGGCCCCCCTGGCGGCCAGCCTCCACGAACTTCTCCATGACCCGCAGCGACGCAGCGATCTGGGAGCCCTCAGTCGCGACTTGGTGGTGCGACGGTTCTCGCTCGAGGAGTCGACATCGCGGTTGGAGGGGATCTTGCGTCGGGGACTGACGGCGCGACGGTCGAACCGACTGGTCGCAATGGGCGCGGATGTTGCTGCTGCAGCCCGCTTCACCCGCTACTACCTGGCCAAACGAGCGCGTCGTGCCCTGGGCACTGGCGCCACAGACGATTTCAACTCCCGTCCGGTCGCCTCGACGAGCGTGGCTCGTCCCAGGCAGTTGCCCGCGGCTGCCGACGGCACCACGTCGAGGCTCGATCCCCAGGCGTGGTTGTGGTTTCCGGGGGTCTCCTACGACGGCGTGACCGGCACTGACAAACAGTTGGTGCGAGCCCTGTCCACACTCCGACCCGTGGTGTGGGTGGACCCGCCGATGTCCTGGCGCGATCCACGCCGACCTGGTTGGCAAGAACGGGGGGCGACCCTCCTTCCCGACGGCATCATCCGGGTGCGGACCATCAGTCCACCCGGCGTGACGCGTCCGCTGCTGCGAGAGGTGGCGAGGTGGCTGACCCAACGCAATGCTCGGCGCGCTCTGCGCGCATCCGGTTATGGCCTGGAGGCCGTGCTGGTGAGCACCCCCGAGCAGCACCTCCCGTCGTGGACAGGATCGGCCACCCGACTCTATTTCGAGACGGATGACTTCGTGGCAGGGGCGTCCTTGCTTGGTCATTCTGTGCGGCACATGGTGCGGAATCGGGCTCGAAACCTGGCCCACAGTCATGGCGTCCTGGGGGTGACCGAAGAGATCCTGACCTCCATGCGGGCCGGGAGCAAGGGACATGTCCTTCCCAACGGGTGTGACGCCGCATCGTTCGACCCGGACTGTTCAGAATCGTCACCGACTTCGATCGAGGTGTCCCTTCCGCAGCCCGTCGTCGGGGTGGTCGGCCAGCTCAACGAACGGCTGGACCTGTCTCTGCTGGAGGCGGTCGCCGATGCGGGCATCAGCCTGCTGCTCGTGGGGCCCCGGTACGAGCAGGATGGCCTTGTTCGAGCCCGGATCGATCAACTGATTGCCCGGACGAACGTGCAGTGGATCGACCGGCGTCCCTACGCCGAGATCCCGGCGCTGATGGGTCAGCTCACGGTTGGCCTGACGCCCTATACGCGTAGCGACTTCAACCTGGGCAGTTTTCCACTCAAGACCCTCGACTACCTGGCAGCCGGGCTGCCGGTCGTTTCCACGGACCTGCCCAGCGCGCGGACCCTCGATGCTCCGGATCTGTTGCTGGCCGTCGGGGCTGAGGAGTTCGTCGCCGCCACTCGTAACCATCTGGAGGGCGACAGGCTCAACGAGGACGCTGCCGGCGAACGACGACGGTTTGCGGCACGCCACTCATGGGCGGCCCGCGCGCAGGCCTTGGTGGAGATCGCAGCTCAGGTGCGCGGCGATAGCCCTTGTTCACCCCTACACTCGTTCCGGACGGGATCGGCGGCCCCTCCTGCGCAGATCCGGGATTCACCGCTACGGATGGACGGGGGATAGCGGTATGTATGTCCGCGAAGCGTTTCGCAGCCTGCTCCGGCGCTGGTACCTCGTAGCGATCGCGCTCGCGCTCACCGCTGCCGCAGCGTGGGGGCTTGCCCAGTTGGTCGAACCCACCTACAAGGCCACTGCCAGTGTGGTGCTGGTGCCTCCCGAAACGACGTTGGGCGATACCGGCAACCCCTACCTGTTCCTCGGAGGGCTCGACCAAACGGTCGACGTGCTGGCGCGGTCGATGAACAGTGGCGCGACTCGAGACAGCATCGCCGCAGCGGATCCGAGCGGCGACTTCGCCGCGGTGGCAGATTTCACGACAAGTGCCCCGATCATCCTGGCCTCGGCTGAGGACAGTTCGCCGGCTGGTGCTGACCGCCTGCTCGACGAGGTGCTGGCTCGGGTCTCGAAGAACCTCGCCGCTCTGCAGTCCGACCTCGCCGTTCAGTCCAAGTCTCAGATCACGGCTCAGGTGGTCTCGAGGACGGCTGAGCCCGAAGTGATGCAGAAGGCCCGTTACCGCCAACTCGTGATGGGCACGTGTGGCGTCCTGGTGCTACTCCTGTTTCCCATCGCGGTGATCGACAGCCTGCTGCAGCGGCGTCGTCTCAGCCGGGCTCGGACCCCTGGCACGACGCCGGACTCGCCCGAGCGTCCTCTCGCCGCCCTGCCGTCCCAAGGCCCGGCATCAGGCTCGGCTGTAGGAACGTCCGGCCACGACGACACGTCCACGTCACGAGTCACCGGGCACAAAGGGCGGGGACGGGCGCGCTAGCGATGGCCGTCGGTTCCTTGCCCCGGTCCGGGGTCGCGGATGTCGGGGCAACCGCTCCTCCGAAGTGGGATGCCGCGCGGTTGTTGATCGTGTATGCGGTGCTGCTCATTGCCCTACCGTCACGGCTCGTGGTGGCGCCCTTGGGCGGAATCGGCCAACCTGCCGCACTCCTTGGGTTGGGGTTCCTGGCCTGGTGGGCCTGGTATCACGTGACTCGCCCGTTTCCCACCGGCGAGCGGGCTCAGTCAGTTCGTTCGGCCTACCTCATTTTTGCGGGCGCGCTGTGCGTCGCGTTCGTCGCGGCCACTACTCGCCCGATCGAGGGGCAGGAGTACAGCACCGCGACGCTCGGCGTGGTGCTGATGGCATCGTGGGGGGGCATCCTTCTCCTAGCCAACGACGGGGTGAGGGACCGAAACCGGTTGTTGGCCGTGGTGCGAGCAGTAGTGCTGCTCGGAGCGGCGATGTCGGTGCTTGGTATCGCCCAGTTTCTTACCGGACGTGTCTTGGTCGACCTGGTCGCGATCCCCGGACTTACGGCCAACCACAGCATGTTCGGCCTGACGATGCGCGAGGGTTTCACTCGTCCGGCGGGCACAGCTACCCACCCCATCGAGTACGGCGCCGTGGTCACCATGGTGTTGCCCCTCGGACTGGCTCTGGCCGTCGCTGACAGGTCGCGTGGACGGTTGGTGAGGTGGTTGCCGGTGGCCGTCATGCTCGGCTGTGTCCCGCTGTCCATCTCCCGCTCCGCCCTCGTTACTTGCGCAGTCGGTGTGGTGATCATGCTGGTCTCGTGGCCGCCGAGGTTGCGCTGGACAGCAGGTGCCTCCCTCCTGGCGGCGAGCGTCATGGTTTTTCTCTTCATCCCGGGGATGGCGGGCAGTCTGCTTGGTCTCTTCACCAATGTTGGCAACGACAGCAGCGCAGCTTCACGGACTGGGTCCTACGCCATTGCGGCCGAATTCATCGAGCGGGCCCCACTCTTCGGACGAGGCTTCTCGACGTTCCTGCCCAGCTACCGAATCCTCGACAATCAGTACCTCGGCCTGCTGATCGAGACCGGCTTCGTAGGCCTGGCCTGCTTCCTGTCACTGATAGCAGCAGCGCTGTGGGCAGCCCATCGAGCCGGTCGCGAAAGCCAAGACCTGCTCGGTGCGCAGCTCGGACGAGGATTACTGGCGGGGGTCGCCTCCGGAGCCGTCACCCTCGCTCTTTTCGACGGTCTCAGTTTCCCCATGGCTGGCGGCATGTTCTTTCTCCTGCTGGGTCTTGCCGGCGCCGCGGGGCGAGTGCTGCGCACCGACAGCGCCGGATCCGGAACAGCGATCGCGACCTGGGAGGTGCTGCTGCTGTTGCGCAGGCGCTGGTACGCCGCACTCGCGGGCCTGACACTGACTATCGGTGCCCTCGCACTGGTCCAGACGTATCCAGGGGTCTACACGGTTCAAGCCAACGTGCTGTTCCTTGCCCCCATCACGCCCGCGCGTCCTAACGCGCTGGAGTCGAGCACCTCGAGTGTGATCGCGACGGCTGGTCTCGTGGAACGTCTCGTCAACGAGAACGGCGAGTCTTCTGCTACCTCTTCCCTGGTCACCTTGGCAGGCAGGGGGGTTCGGAAGGGAACCGCCATCGAGCTGCCCAACTCGGGAGGACAGTGGGCGGAGAACTTCGACCAGCCAGCGTTGCGTCTGCAGGCCACCGGCCCCTCGGCTGACTCGGTCGCGCGCGAGTTTGCTCGGCTCAATGCACGGGTCGCGGCGCAGACGGTGCGGATCCAGCAGGACTACCGCGTGCGTGACCGCTTCCTCATCAGCACCCGGCTCTCGCCGGCCGCTCCGCTGGTGCGCTACGAGGCTGGGCACCGCAAGGTGGCGCTGCTCGTCACGGCTGGCCTGGGGGTCGCCCTCTCGCTGGTGTTCACCGAGTTCGTTGACCGACTTCTCGGGTCGACTTCTGGTCGCAGGCGACTGCGATGGCGACGGCGCGTTGATCCTCCCGCTGAGGACCCAGCCAGCCGATGAGGCCAGTGCCGCTGGCGTGACAGATGCGCGGGCATCTGCTTTCCTGAGATGAGTCCCATTGCTGGTCTAGACCTGACCGGAGCCCGGGGGGTGCTGGTCGAACTGACCGACGTCCCCATTCCCGACTCGGAAGCCCCCCTGATGAACACCCCACGAAACTTTGACAGTGTCTCGACGCTCCGCCTTCGAGCATCCCGTCCGGTGCTCATGGTTGCCATGGCGACGCTCATCTTCGCCGCGACAGGCGTTGCCGCAGGGATGCCGGCTACCGCCGCCTCCCTCCAGAAGGCGCCATCGCATCGCAGCACCTGCGCCACCGTGCCGAGCAAGTGCGGTTACCCGGATGCCACCAACACCGGGCCGTCGCCCGCGCGACTTACTCAGGTGCCAGCTGAGCGCACGTCCGGATCGGGCTGGGTATGGAACGAGACGTATGACACCGTCTTCGTGAGCGGTAGAGGTGCAGTGCTGAAGGGGCTGGACATCGCCGGTGGCGTGGTCATCGATGCACCCGGTGTGACGCTGCGAGACTCCCGCATCTCCTCCTGCGGCGGAGACGACGATTCCGATGTGGTCGCGGTCCGCTACCGCCCTGCCGAGAACTATCGCGGCGCCCGGGCGAGCATTGTCGACAATCAGATTCTCGGAAGCCCTGCTGGGTGCACCCACAGGGCTCGTTCAGGGGTGCGGGACGTCTTCGGTGCTGCTCCCGACGTGTTGGTTGCGGGCAATGACATCTCGGGGACCGGGAACGGCATCACGATTGAGCACGAGGGTGTGGTTCGGGACAACTGGATTCACGACCTTGGCCATCTGCCGGGAGACCACCACTCGGGTATCTCCACTCACGGCGGCGCGCGGGCGGTACGTATTCGCCACAACACCGTGTTGCTCCACGACCAGGAATTCGCAGGCGGCGGAGGGGTGTCCGGTGCTGTCACGGTCTACAGCGACTTCGGACATGCCCAGAACGTCATGATTCGCAACAACTTGATCTCGGGTGGGTCCTACGTCGTCTATGGCGGCAACAGCGGCGACTCCTACTCCTCGCCGGCAACCCGGATCCGCATCATCAAGAACCGGTTCGTGTGCGGCGACTGGCTCTATGGCCCACTGGCGGCCTTCAGCCTGAAGGGTGTCGGCAACAAGTGGTCCGGCAACTACTGCGACGGTTCCGGCCGACGGGTCCGCCGGTGAATACGGTCGGCCCAAGGAGAACGATGATGACCCTTCGTCATAACCGAAGGCTGGCGCTGGCCTTACGCGTGCGCATGACGGCCCTCGCTGTGCTGTGCATGGCTGTCGTGGCAGCCGGGGCACTCGTACTCGACCCCGATCATGGTGGCTCGCTCGCGCCCCGGGCCGCAGCCCTGACAGCGGCTCCGGCCTACCGGACCATCTTCGGTGATCAGGAGCCCCAGGGCCGGATGCGCAGCCGCCCTGTCTCGAAGCCGCTGGTGGTGGGCACCCGGTTCGTGGTCGGGGCGGCGGGCACCGTGCATGGTGCCCGATTCTGGAAGGTGCCCGGTGGTGCTGGGCGCCACGTCGTCGGACTGTGGGGGCCACGCGGAATCCGGTTAGCCACCGCCCGAGTCGTCGGCGAATCGCGGTCTGGTTGGCAGCAGGTGCTCTTCAAGAAGCCGGTCCGGGTTCGGACGGGTCGTACCTATGTAGTCGGCTATCGGTCGAAGCGCGGTGACTATGCGGTGACTCCCAGGTATCGGGGGCGGACAGCGACAGGGGTGATATCGCTCGCCGGTCGGCGCAGTGGCGTGACCGGGCCACGCCGGACTCGAACCCATCACCAGTTCTGGGTCGATGCGCTCTTCGTCGAGGGCGGCAAGCGCAGTTCAACACCATCACCTGGCGCGACCCAGGACCCCACGCAGATGACGGCTCCGGTGCCGGCTCAGCCTTCCGTTCCCGCTGTGACTGGCACCGCTTCCCCCGCGCCCAACGCCGCCTGCAAGGAGGTGCCCTCGGTCTGCGGCTACCCCGATGCGACCAACACAGGTCCGGCAGCGGGAACCGTCTTCGTGCAAGTGCCCTCCCAGGCGACGTCCGGGGCTGGCTGGGCGTGGAACGCCAGGTACAACGCCATCTTCGTCAAGGGGAGTGGCGCCGTCCTCGAGGCTTTGGACATCGCCGGGTCAGTCGTGATCGACGCTCCCAACGTGACCCTGCGCAACTCCAGGGTCGCTGCCTGCGGGGGCAGCGACGACAGCGACGTGGTGGCGATCCGATACCGCCCCCAAGACGGTCTGCTGGCATCGGGAGCGCAGGTGCTGCACAACCAGATCAACGGCAGTCCGACGGGTTGCGGCCGGCGCGCTCGATCCGGGGTCCGCGACGTCTACGGCGCCGCGCCCGGTGTGCTGGTCGACGGAAACAACGTCTACGGCGCGGGTAACGGGATCACCATCGAACATGAGGGGGTGGTTGCCAACAACTGGGTGCACACACTGGGTCACGAGGCTGGCGATCATCACTCCGGTATCTCCACACATGGCGGGGCGATCCAGGTGTCCTTCCTGCACAACACGGTGCTGCTGCATGGCCAGAAGTTTGCCGGCGGAGGTGGAATCTCCGGGGCGCTGACGGTTTACAGCGACTTCGCGCACGCGCAGAACGTCACCCTGCGCGACAACTTCGTGTCTGGTGGCTCGTATGTGATCTATGGCGGTAACAGTGGTGACGGATACACGACCCCGGCGACCAACATCAAGATCTCCGGAAATAGGTTCGCCTGCGGCGACTGGTTGTACGGACCGGTCGCGGCCTTCGACCCCAGATCTGCGGGCAACGAGTGGACGGGTAATTACTGCGATGGGACCGGCGTAGCCGTCCGTCCCTGACGCATCGCCAGCCAGATCCCCAATATGGGGCTCAGTGCTGGGCCGTATCGACACTAGCGTCGAACGTGGAGCATTCCGGTGAGCGGCCGGGCGCAGACGCGGGGAACGCATGTTGAAAGTGATGATCGTGTACGGCACTCGTCCCGAGGCCATCAAGATGGCTCCGGTAGTGGTGGCCCTCAACGGATCCGGGGAGATCACGCCAGTGGTCGCGGTCACTGGCCAACATCGACAGATGCTGGATCAGGTGAACGGTCTCTTCGAGATCGTGCCCCAACACGACCTCGACGTCATCAAGCCACGCCAACAGTTGCATGAGGTCACCCAGAAGGTTCTCGGTGGCCTCACAGCCCTGCTCCGTGCCGATCGCCCCGACGCCGTCCTGGTTCAGGGCGACACGACCACCACGATGGTCGCCGCCATGTCGGCGTTCTACGAGCAAGTGCCGGTGATCCACCTGGAAGCTGGACTGCGGACCCAGGACCGATACAACCCGTTCCCTGAGGAAGGGAACCGGCGCGTCACCTCGCAACTCGCGTCGCTGCATCTGGCGCCCACGACGCTGGCACGCGACAACCTGCTGCGCGACGGGATCGAGGCCGCCGACATCGTGATCACGGGCAATACGGTGATCGACGCGCTACTGGAAGTGGTCTAGCGGCGGTTGCCGCCCCAGAATCCGGCTCTGAAGGTGCTCGACGGCCGAGCCGCTGTGCTCGTGACGAGCCATCGCCGAGAGTCGTGGGGAGAACCGATGGCTCGCACTGCAAGGGCGGTGGCGAGGCTGGCCACAGAATTTCTGGACACTCATTTCGTGCTTCCTGCGCACCTCAACCCACGGGTGCGCGAGGTGTTGCTTCCCCCACTCGTCGGACTGCCCAACGTGACGGTCACTGAACCCTTGTCCTACAGCGACTTCGCTTGGGCGATGGGCGCGTGTTCGATCATGCTGACCGATAGCGGCGGGGTTCAGGAAGAGGCTCCGAGCTTGGGGAAACCGGTGCTGGTGCTGCGTGAGACCACCGAGCGTCCCGAGGCCGTCGCGGCCGGCACCGTTCGCCTGGTCGGGACTGATCCGGACCTGATCGTGCGGGAGGTCAGCGAACTGCTCACCAACCCTGCGGCGTACGAGGCCATGGCCCGCACCGTCAATCCGTACGGCGATGGGCATGCTGCCGCTCGCAGTGTGGCCGCGGTCGAGGAGTTCTTCGGCGTCGGCAGGCGCCTGCCTGACTTCGACGGGGCTCTCAAGGTCCAGTAGAGGGGAGCCGCATCAGCGTGCCGGATCGGTCCGCAGCCGCAGGCTAGCGCCAGATCCCTCGGGTGTCGTAGACGATCTTGCCCTCGAGTCGAGAGCGGCTCAGCGCGCGGAAGTGATCGTGGTCGACCAGCACCACCACGATGTCGGCATCGTCGATGGCCTCCTTGACGGGCTGGAGGCGTAGGCCGGGACGGCCTTGTAGGGAGGTAGGCAAGCGGTCGATGAAGGGCTCGGCAATCCGGATGTCCAGCTCTGGCAGCGCGTCAGCGATGTCCTCGACGATGTCGAGGGCGGGGCTCTCGCGCAGGTCGTCGACGTTGGCCTTGTAGGCCAAACCGAGGCAGGCGACGGTCGGCTTGCGGAACCGCTCGGTCTTGGCCACGACCTGGGCTGCCACGTGATGAGGTTTGTGGTCATTGATCTCGCGGGCCGTGCGGATCAGCCGCGACAGCTCCGGGGAGGCGCCGACGATGAACCAGGGGTCCACCGCAATGCAGTGTCCACCGACGCCGGGTCCTGGCGTGAGGATGTTGACCCGGGGATGGTGGTTGGCCATCTTGATGACCTCCCACACGTCGAGCCTCAGGTCTTCGCTGATCAACGACAGTTCGTTGGCGAAGGCGATGTTGACGTCGCGGTAGGCGTTCTCCACGAGCTTGGCCATCTCCGCGCTCGCCGCGTCGGTCAGATGGATGGTGCCCTGGCTGAACACCCGGTAGATCGAGGCGGCCCGCTCCGCGCACCGCCGCGTCACCCCGCCGACAACCCGGTCATTGGTGATCATCTCGATCATGATGCGCCCCGGCAGCACCCGCTCGGGACAGTGCGCGACGTAGTAGTCGGGAACCCCTTCGGAGGTGTGGGGCGCCACCAGGTCGGGGCGGAGCTCCGCCAGCCACCGGCTCACCCCTTCGGTCGTGCCTGGCGGGGAGGTCGACTCCAGGATGATCACCTCGCCGCCGTGCAGCCTCGGGGCGATCTGCTCGACAGCCGCGCGCACGTAGGTCAGGTCAGCAGTGTGATCGGAGTTGAAGGGGGTAGGCACCGCGATGATGAAGGCGTCAGCCTCGGGCACCTTCGTCGTTGCCTCGAGTCGTCCCATCGAGACGGCACCGCTGACCCCGATCGCGAGCTCCGGCTCGACGAAGGGGACCTCGCCTCGCGAGACCGCCTCGACGGTGTCCTCGTTGACGTCGACGCCGATGACCTCGACGCCGCGGGTCGCGAGCGCCACTGCTGTAGGCAGGCCGATATAGCCCAATCCCACGACGGCTACCCGTCCCTCGAAGACCTCATCCATGGTCGGACTCTCCTGATCTGTCGTGACTCGCGAGGTAGGGCGGGCTCGGGTGCCTTCGCTCACCCGCGACCAGCCGGAGGAAGGCCGTGTTTGTGACCAGGTATCGCCCTGCCAGCCGTCGCGGTTCCTGGAGCAGCCGGTAGGCCCACTCCATTCCGCACGACTGCCACGCCCGTGGCGCCCGTTTGGTCACTCCCGCCAAGACGTCGAACGAACCGCCGACACCGTGCAGCACTGGTACGCCGAGATGATGGCCGTAGGTGCCCAGGAAGATCTCCTTGGCCGGAGTGGTCATCCCGAGGAAGAGCATGTCGGCGCCGGAGGCCTTGATGGCGGCGGCCACTTCGGCCGAGTCGGAGTCGTCGAAGTATCCGTCCCGGCTGCCGGCGATCTCCAGGCGTGGCCACCGCTGCGCAACCAGCCGCTCGAGGCGAGCCAGGACGTCGGGTCGCGCGCCCAGGAAGAACACCCGGTGGCCGTCGTGGTCGGCCAGGTCGAGCAGCGACTCGAACAGATCGATACCCGCGACGCGTTCGGGGAGCGGGTGGCCCAGGAGCCGGCTCGCCCAGACCACGGACTGGCCATCGGCGAGCAGGACGTCGCAGGTGAGCAGGGAATCGCGAAGGAACGCATCGCTGCGCAACTTGACCACCTTGGCGGCGTTGACCACGCCGACCAGCAACTGTCGGCGTAGGCGCAGGGCGTCATCGGCCAGGTCCACGACCTGGTCGAGGGTCAACGGGTCGAGGCTCATGCCGAAGAGCACGTCGCTCGGGCGGTTCAGCACCTCACTCATCGGCGTTGACCCGGCTGGCAGGGGTAACGGCGGCCGTCGGCTGCCATGCGTAGAGCAGCCAGCCGAGCTCGTAGGGGCGACATTCGTGATCGACGTTCGCGGCCGGGAACATCCGGTCGACACCGGGCACCTTGGCCCCGGCCCGAGCGGTGGTCGCCACGGCCTGCACAGCACGGGTCGCCTTGGGTGGCTCGCGTCGACCGACCTTGCGCCAGACCACGCCCCATCGCGGTGACACCAGTTCCTCAACGACTTCGGGGTGGGTCTCCAGCCACCTCACCCCGAGCTGTATCTCGGCCGTGTGGTCGGAGCCGCCCGCCTCACGCAGTTCCAGGAGTGCCATGGGCGCCATCGCGTGCTGGTGCACGCTGTAGACGGGGTAACCCTCGACGACCGAACCGTTGCGGACGTCGTAGTGCCACCACCACTGTCCGTGATCGCCCTGAAGCCGGCAGATCTGCTGTGCCGTTCGGCTTGCCGCGTCGATCCACAGTGGCTGGCCCATCGTAAGGCCGGCCCGGGTGAGCGCCTGGATGGGATAGACCTGATCGGCGAAGCAACCGATGTGTGCGCGCCAGCGAGGCTGATCGGCAGCGGGCAGGCGATGCGGGAAGATCCCGTGGTTCCCGCAATGAGCCATCAGCAGGTCGGCGCCGTGGTGCATCACCTCGGCCGTGTCGCCGAGTGGTGCGGCGGCGGCGGCGGCGCTCACCATCCACGAGACGTCCACTGTGGCCAGCGATGGTGTCGTCCGCAGCAGACGTGAGAGCCGTCGGAAGAGCGCGGCGTCGTAGACCCCGCAGATCTCGGCTCGGGCCCAGGCAGCGAGGGCGATCGCCCCCGGATCGGTAATCGCTCGGGCCCGACTCGAGATGAGTTCGGCGAGGTCGGCGGCCGTGTTGCCCGCGAGCACTTCACGCTGGGTCGCCTCGTCGAGGCGGTGCAGGCCGAGGGCGGCCATTGCGTCATACCGGGCGTTGTGGCCTTCACGTCGCACGTGCACACCATCGGAGCCGCGGAGCCCGCGCACCGTTTGCGCAAACTCACCTGCCGCCGCGTTGTAGGCGACCTTCAACCCCTGCGGTGCCAGGCGGAGGAGCGCTGTGACGGTAGTCGCAGTCTCCTCATCAACCGCCCAGGTCCGGGCCGTGCTTGTGACTGTCATGAGCCCCCCACTCCGTGGCCGTCGCCGACCCTGCCTGTGTCGACCATCGCCCGTATGCGTGCTCCAAAGGGGCCTCCCGGGTCATTTCCCCCATTTGGTGGAGGCAGGAATCAGCGCACGACGGTCGGCGACCAGGCGTCCTCGATGAGGAGCTCGGGCTGGGCTGCGAGGTGCGTGTCGAGTGCCCACACGTCAGTGACGCCGGGTTGGTCGGCCCGTGGCAGTCCATAGAGCAAGGTGTCGTCATCGAGCCAGGCGGCCTGGTCGTCGACGCCGCGGGGCGAGCCGGTCAGCAGGGTTCGGTCTCCGGAGCGGAGGTCGAGCACGGCGAGCTGCCAGGTCGTGGTCCGGCCGGGATCGACGTCTTCCTTGAAGGCGATCCTGGTGCCGTCGGGGGACAGGGCCGGACACTCGACCCGGTCGGTGAGCGAGGTCAGGGTTCGCTCAGCGAGATCGCCCTCGACCAGCCAGGTGGTCCCTCCGGTGGCGAGCGTGGCGTAGAACCTGTTGTCGTCGGCGAAGGTGACGCCCCAGACGTTGCGATCGCGCGGTGCCACGGGGTGGCCCTCGATGACGATGTCGAAGCGCTCCAGGTTGCCCCAGTCGGTGCCACCCCCGACCTCGCGGATCACCGTCTCGGTCGAGAAGCCGGTGGTCATGTAGGAGTGACCCGACACGAAGGAGGTGGTGGCTGCCAGGGTGCCGTCGGGGGAGAGGCGCGTTCGGCTCGGAGTCCCTGGCAGCGGATGGCTGCGGGCCACCTGCCAGTCGGCGTCCAGTTCACGGGCCTTGAAGCTGGTCACCACTCCACGCTCGGTGGCCAGGCAGGACGCACCGCCGGTCCAGGCCGCGACCCGGTCGCAGGCCACGCCGGTAAAGGCGCGCGGACCACCCGGGTCACCGAGCGCGACCATGGCCACCAGACCGTAGGAGTTGTCCGGGCCGGTATGGCGAAACACGATCCGAGCCCCCGTCGGAACCGGCCCCGAAGCGACCCGGGGCACGGCATTCGTTCGATCGCGGTACTGGTCGAGCTCGCTCATCCCGTAGGCGAGGGCGCTTCCCATGGCCAGTAGGGCGATGGCGGCGAAGGCGATGATCCGGGTC
>JARICB010000022.1 GCA_029264225.1 Nocardioides sp.
CCCTTGGAGCAGAAGCGCAAGCTGTCCTTGTCGTAGTCCTGCCCACGGTTGCTCCACACCGGACCCAGCGAGCGGCCGGAGAACTCGTCGGTGAAGGTCGGTGTCAGCCACCGGTTGGTGCTCACCGACTGGCTCACGACGGGTCGCAGCCCCTTGAACTTGCCAGCCTTGACGCGGTAGGTCAGGGCCTTGCCGCCGCGCGAAGCCTTGGCGGAGAACTCCGCCCGGCCCTTGCGGTCCTGCCTGACCTTGCCGGCGTTCTTCCAGCCGTTGCCCTTCTTGACCTGGAGCTGGATGGGACGACCGGCCTTGCTCGGCTTGATCTTGGCTGTGATGGCGGCCCGGGCGGAGTTGGGGCTGGCCGTACGCCGACCTTGCTGGACGATCTGGGGCAGCGCCTCCAGGCTTACTCGGTAGCGCTTGGTCTGGCGAGCCGACGTCGAGGCAGCCAGAGCGTCCCCCGACGGCTCGGTGGCCGAGGTAGGCGACGCCGCACCGATCTCGGTGGTCATCAGCAGGGAGGCGGGCAGGAGCAGCGCGATCGCGCTGCCTGCGAATACGCGGCGTGCAGACATGGCTGACTCTTTCCGTTCGGGTGCAAGGTGTGATTTCTCGAGGTTCATCCACTCGAGGGTGCCTACTGAACCCTCTGATCCCCAAATCTCGACAACGGGTCGCCGAAGTGTCGGACCGAGGCTCGACCGGTAGATTCGCGGGGTGTCTGATACCCGCCCCCGCCGTACCTTTGCCGTCATCAGCCACCCTGACGCCGGCAAGTCCACCCTGACCGAGGCACTGGCCCTGCACGCGCGGGTGATCACCGAGGCGGGCGCCGTCCACGGCAAGGGTCACCGACGCGCCACCGTGTCGGACTGGATGGCGATGGAGAAGGCCCGCGGCATCTCGATCACCTCCGCCGCGCTCCAGTTCGTCTACCGCGACCACGTCATCAACCTTGTCGACACCCCGGGTCACAGTGACTTCTCCGAGGACACCTACCGGGTGCTCTCAGCCGTCGATTCGGCAGTGATGCTGGTCGACGCAGGCAAGGGACTCGAGCCGCAGACCCTCAAGCTGTTCCAGGTGTGCGCGCTGCGCGGCATCCCGGTGCTCACGGTGATCAACAAATGGGACCGGCCGGGACTCTCGGCGCTGGAGCTGATGGACCTGATCCAGGAGAAGATCAAGCTCCGTCCTACTCCCCTGACCTGGCCGGTCGGGGAGGCCGGCGACTTCCGCGGCGTGCTCGATCGCCGTTCGGGTGAGTTCGTGAAATACACCCGCACCGCCGGCGGTGCCACGCGAGCTCCCGAGCGGCGGATGAGGCCGGACGAGGTGCCGGCCGAGGACGCAGCCGTGTGGGCCGACGCGGTGGAGGAGCACGAACTGCTCAGCCTCGACGACGCCGACCACGACCAGCGACGCTTCCTGGCCGGGGAGACGACACCGGTCATGTTTGCCTCCGCCCTCCAGAACTTCGGTGTCGCGCAACTGCTCGACCTGTTGCTCGACCTCGCACCCGAGCCCAGTGCGACCCTGGGCGTCGACGGTTCGATCCGCGAGGTGGCCGACGACTTCAGCGCCTTCGTCTTCAAGGTGCAGTCGGGGATGAACAACGCCCACCGCGACCGGCTCGCCTATGCGCGGGTCGTCTCCGGCACCTTCGAGCGCGGCATGATCGTGACCCACGCCAACACCGGCCGTCCCTTCGCGACGAAATTCGCCCAGGCGGTCTTCGGCCGCGAGACGACCTCGGTCGAGAGCGCGGAGCCGGGCGACATTATCGGCTTCGTCAACGCGCAGGCGCTGCGCGCCGGCGACACCGTCTTCGTCGGCGACGCGATCAAGTATCCGCCCGTTCCGAGTTTCGCTCCCGAGCACTTCATGACCGTCTCCGCCAGCGACATCAGCCGCTACAAACAGTTCCGACGCGGCATCGAGCAGTTGGACCAAGAAGGCGTGGTGCAGGTGCTTCGATCCGACCTACGCGGCGATCAGAGCCCCGTGCTGGCGGCGGTCGGTCCGATGCAGTTCGAGGTGGTGGAGGACCGGATGGCCAACGAGTTCAACTCCCCCATCCGGCTCTCCCGGCTCGACTACCAGGTCGCCCGCACTACCGATGCCGCCGGCGCCGCAGCGCTGGCTGGCAAGCGCGGCATCGAGGTGCTCCAGCGCAGCGACGGCACCCGGCTGGCACTCTTCGTCGACCAGTGGCGCGCCAACGTCACCGCGCGCGACAACCCCGACATCCTGCTCGAGGCACTACCCGCCGGTGGCGCCTGAACTGGCACTGCGGCGCTGGACCAGGTCGATGGCTCGGACGTCGAACCTGCTCGTCAAGGCACCGCCGGTCAGTTTGATCGCCACCACACGAGCGGCTCTTACCGACCGGGGAAGCGCAATTCGCACCGTGCCGATCGGGTAGCTCCCGCTGACCGAGGCCGTAGCCCGGTCAACGACGGCCGGCTGCTGTGCAGCGACATCCACGACGACGTGGGACCCGTCGGAGAGCCGCACCCGCACGCGCAACGGACTGCCCACCTCGCCGTCGCCGCGGTCACCGCTGGGTGCCAGGTGGAGGGCGAGCCCGGTAACGCCGGTAGTGGGCGCCGTGCGTAGCCGCACCCCACTGCCGGGGGTGAGGGTGACCTGGGCGACCTTGTCGGCGTTCTCCGATACTCCGTGCCGTGGCAGCGGGCAGACCCCGGGTCGCGAAGGCGCCATCGGCTCGGAGGGGAAGCAGGTCCGTGACCGGGCGCCCCGTCCGACCGGACGCAGGGTGCCCCGCTGCCCGGCGAGGAACACGCTGGAGTGCTTGCCGTGCGTGAGCGCGAGCCACTCAGTAGGTACCCCCGCCAAGGTGCCCGGCAAGCTCGCCCCGTGGTGGAGCGGCATCGAGGTCGTGAGGTGGCGAAGAGTCGCGTCGAACCACTCGGTGGAAGTCTCGGTCAGGAAGGTCTCGTGAGCGGCTGCGTCTGGGCACTCGGTCGCACAGATGCGGTCATCTATGCCGGCCGAGGACAACGTGCGGTTGATGAAGGTGTGGCCGAAACCCGGCACGACGGCTACCAGAGCAGGGGCCGTGCGGCGGACGCCGAGGTGATGGGTCAGCCACTTCGGAGCCATGTAGGCGGTGTCCCGGTCCTGGTCTCCGACGACACCCAGGTAGGGCACATTCGGGGCCATGGGGCTGGTTCCCGGCTCGCCGTTGTAGGCGGACTCGTAGGCTCCGCCGTAGGTCATGATCGAGGTGATCGGGTGGCTGGTCCTGGACCAGGCGCGGGTCAAGTCGCCCGCCACTGCAGCCGAGCGTGAATGGGCCAGCAGCCCGACGTGTGAGGTGTCGATGTCGCCCCGCAGCCCGCGACCCCAGGGCGTCCGTTCGCCGGCACTGGCCGCCACCGCAGAGTCGATGAGCTTGCCCAGCACCTGCTGGACTCCGGCAGGCTGGTCGTAGGGATCCGTCAGGTCGGCACCGACGAAGAGCGGCCCCAGGTCGGGAATGAGCACGCTGTAGCCGCGCCGGGCAAGCGCGGTCCCGAGGTAGGTCATGCCCCGGTCGAGGCGGCGTTCCTTCTTCCCCTTCGGACACGGGTAGGCGAACGTGTTGCCCGCACAGTTGGGAAACCGCAGATGTGCGAGGACTACCAGCGCGGACTGCGAGGGGCCCTTGGCGGCCGGAGTGACCAGGGTTCCCCGTGCGGGCACCCGGTACTGCCCAGGCAGCGGCCCCAGGTCGACCTCTCCGAGGTCCGCGGTCCGTACGCGCGTCGCGTTCAGGTGCGTGGAGTTCGCCGCCGCACTCTCACGGTCGGCCGGGGCAGGTCGCCCGGTCGCACCGGCAGGGGCTCCTGCGGCCAGGATCAGGCTGATGGCGGCGAGTAGGACCACCCGGTGACGCACTGTGGTGAACAACGAAACTCCTAGTCTTCGGGCGCTGGCGTGATCGCGGCCTCGACCCGGCGGCGCAGGGTGGCTCGGGACAGCTTCTCGGTCCGGGTCAGGGGCAGTTCATCGAGGAACAGGTACTCCCCCGGCACCTTGTATCCGGCAAGCCGACGCCTGGCGTGGGCGTCAAGCTCGGCCGCCGTCGGGGCGACGCCGGCCGCGACGATGCAGCCGACCAGCCGCTGTCCACGACGCGGATCGCGTACGCCGATCACGGCGACGTGGGCGACCCCTGGCAGTTCCGCCAGCACCGTCTCGACCTCGCGGGGGTGGACGTTGAAGCCGGACACGATGACCATGTCGTCGGTGCGTCCGACGATCGCGAGCCGACCCGCTTGGTCAAGCTCGCCGATGTCACCGGTGTCGAACCATCCTCCCGGCGCGAGATCGGGGGCATCGACATAGGGGCGGCACACGAGATAGCCGCGCACCTGGACCCGGCCCGGCGTCCGCGATGGCACGACGCCACCGCCTTCGCCCCAGATACGCACCTCGGCGCCCGCCAAGGGCGACATCCACGGCAGTGGGTCGACGGGGTCGGCCGGCAGGTCCCCGAGCGCCACGGTGCCGCAGGTCTCGGTCATGCCGTAGCCGGTGACAACCCTGGGGATGTTCAGTTGCCGTGCCAGCCGCGCCGTGTCGGGGGCCGACACCTCGGTGCTGCCGACGATGCCGATCCGGGTATGCCTGGCCGCGCCCGGGTCGAGTTTCGCCAGGTCATGGTAGATCGTCGGTGGGCCGGCCACCACCGTGATCCGCTCGTTGCGCAGCACCCGGACCAGTCGCTCCGGGTG